>DODJ01000003.1:4192-4910 GCA_003545655.1 Candidatus Saccharimonadota bacterium | reverse complement strand
GCCGCACTAAGTTTCGTTGCGATGCCTGAAATATACGCACCCGCCATACCGTCTTGCTTTGACCACAGCGCTACACTTACCCGACCGTCGCGCTCTACATTTACTGAATGTTGATGGTCGGGCTGTGAGAACCAATACAACGCTTCGTCATCCGCAAAAATATGCAGCGGCGTTGCCCACGGTGAACCATCTTCGTTAAGGGTAGCGAGAGTACCGATAAGGTTTACTGCTAGAATTTGCTTAATCTCTTCCATACCCTACTCCTGCTTACTTTCCGCTATTTACTTCGTAGCTTGTGTTGGTGCTCTCGAAGAAGTTCACTAGCTCAAGAGTGTCGTTTGCCGCAGCCATCCATTTAGCTGGGTTAGAAACGTTATACTCTGGCTCAAAGCCAAGTTCTTCAAGGCGACGGTCGGTCATGTACATGACATACTGGTTCACGTAATCGGCGTTAAGACCAAGGATACCGTGGGGGAGCATATCCTTGTTGTACTCTTTCTCAAGCTCAACCGCTTCAAGAATAAGGCTACGAATTTCCTCGGCAAACTCTGGTGTCTGAAGGTCTTCGTTCTCGTCCATAATCGTAAGAAGCAAGTTAATACCAAAGGTAAGGTGAAGGTTCTCGTCGCGAGTAATCCAGTCGAGCAGGCTTCCGATGTTACGCAGCAGATTACGCTGGCGGAAACTCATGCCTACCATAAAGCCACTATAGAACCAG
>DODJ01000003.1:0-3887 GCA_003545655.1 Candidatus Saccharimonadota bacterium | reverse complement strand
ACCATAAAGCCACTATAGAACCAGATACCTTCAAGCACGATATTGTAGGCTACAAGGCTCCGTACAAAATCCTTTTTTCCTTCTGTTGTTGTAATGTCAACATTTCCTTCAAGCATTGGATACAGGTGCTTATTTTGGAAATTTGCTTTTGCTGCAAGCGACGGTTTTCCAAACCCAGCTGCGTAAATTTCTTCGCGATCAAATGGAAACGTTTCAATAATGTATTCAAACGTCATAAAGTGGTTCGCTTCTTCCCACATCTGCTTCGAAAGATAAATATGTGCTTCTGCTGCATTGATGTACGGGTAAATACCAAAAGCCAACGATTTATTAATAAGAAGCTCATTAGGGTTAAGGTAGCTAATGACCGTCTTTAGCGCGTGCTTTTCATCATCCGAGAGCTTCTCAAAGTCTGAGAGGTCGCGTACCAACTGCACCTCGTTCGGAAACCACGTGTTTGCTACTGCTTGGTTATATAAGTCATACGCCCACTGGTAACGGATTGGTTTTAGTTGTAGACCATCGCGAAGACCTTGACCTAAGATACCTGTTGGGTTTTCAACTTCGCTGTGCACGTCCTGTAGTTTTGTCATATTCTTACTCCTCGTTTCCTTCGTTAATAGCGTCTTCAAATGGGATGTCGTTGTCCTTGCAGAATACCTCAATTCGTTGTAGGTGCCGCTCAAGACGTTCTACTTCGTGTAACCTTTTATTCGCCTCTCGCTCGGCTTGATGATACGCAGCGAGCGCTTCAGTATGCCGTTGCAGATAATCGTGTCGGAGTTTGGTGATAATTTGATGAATTTCCGCTCGGTCCTTATCATTAAACGTCTCTTCTGTTCGATGTGGCGGTGCTTTTGTTACAAGAGCCATCGTCCCTATCCCCCTTCTTAGTTACTGCGCGCGCTTTGCAAACCCAAAGCCTACTTTGCGACCATCTTGCTTCTGGATTTTTTCAGATTTGTTCGACTTTACAGTTGTCTGCTCTGACTGGTGACGTGGCTTTACGTGGAGATAGTAGGTCGTCTTAAGACCACGACGCCATGCTTCGGTGTAAATGTCCACATACTCATCAATATCACGCGTTTCAAGGTACATATTGCGACTAATCGCTTGGTCGACCCATTTTTGCGCACGGGCGGCAATTTCAATGAACGCGTATGGTGAAAGTTGAAAGCTTGTCTTGTACACGTCCTTTAGGTGTTGCGGGATTGCCTCAATTTCTTGAATATCACCCTGGTTAATAAGAAGTTCGTCTTTTACCTCTTCCCAAATGCCAAGCGCCTTAAGATCTTTCACGAGGTTAGTATTTACTTCAAGGAACTTACCATTCAATGTTGAGCGACTAAATATCTGTGAGAACTGCGGGTCAAGGCCAGGAGTAGTACCAGCAATATGGGCGATGTTCGCAGTTGGCGCAATAGCCATGAGCGTGGCATTACGCATTCCCCTTTTCACCTTAGCGCGAAGTTTGTCCCAATCAAGACGAGTCTTGCGGTCGATCTTCACCTTTACGCGGCGGTCGTCAGCAAGCTGATCGATGGTATCGATAGGCAAAATACCTTGACTCCACCCACTCCCCTTAAACGCAGGGTAGCTTCCAAGCTGCTTGGCAAGTTCGGCTGATTCGTCAATCGCATAGTAACTAATGTATTCAGAGAGTTGGTCGACAAGCGCGTAGGCTTCCTCAGATTCGTAACTGTAGCCAAGCTTTTCAATAACATCAGTGAAGCCCATAAAGCCAAGCCCAAGGGCGCGAGTAGTCTTATTCGCGTTCATAGCCTCTGGTACTGGAAGCTCGGTGATATCAACAAGATTATCAAGCTGACGGATGGCGCTTCGTGAGCTTTCCGCAAGGCGGTCCCAATCCCACGTTTTGTCTTCATTGAGATGTGCTGAAAGGTTAATACTTACCAAGTTACATACAGCAATATTCTCATTGTCTTGTGGCAAGGTAATTTCGGTACAAAGATTTGAAAGGTGAATGGTGCCGGTGTTGTTATTCAAGGCGCGAACGTTAATGGTATCCTTCCAGGTAAGCCATGGGTGGCTCGTGGCCTGCAGTTGAATAAGAATTTGACGGAACTGCTGACGCGCCGAAGTTTTATCAAACTTGCGGATTTTGCCGGCTTCGGCCATTTTCACGTACTCGTTGTAGCGCTTGCTAAATTCGTCGCCGTACAGCTCAGTCAAGTCCATAACCTCAGCTGGGTCGAAAAGATACCAATCTTGGTCTTTTTCAACGCGACGCATAAACTCATCACTAATAAAGGTAGCCGTGTTGGCGAGACGAGTACGAAGGTAGGGGTCACCCGAGTTCGCTTTAAGATCAAGGAACTGCGGAAAGTTAATATGCCAGTTTTCCATATACAGCGCTGCTGCACCGGCTTTTTTACCCTTACGACTCACTGCGAAAAGCGCCGTATCAATCATCTTCATGAACGGAATCGGACCAGTACTTTCGGTGTTGGTCGTTTTTACAGGGCTCCCTGAAGCACGAAGCTTACTAAAGCCAATGCCAATGCCACCGGTGCCCTTGGCAATCCACATCGTGTTACGAACACTCTGTGCAATAGACTCCATGTCGTCATCAACGTTAATAAGGAAACAGTTTGAAAGTTGCGGGAAAGCCCCACCAGCGTTCACACGGGTTGAACCACCAGGAACATAGTCGAGGTTGCTCATGTGGTGATAAAAATCGAGCGCCGATGCGGTGGGATCCTGAGCGTTAATAGCAAGACCCATAGCAATGCGCATGTGCGTATATTGTGGAACCTCAATGGGTTCGCCACTTCCTTTGCGAAGTGCGTAGCGGTTTTTGTTGGTAATTACTCCAAGGTACTTTGAAAGGTCGTCCTTAGTAGGGTCAAGGGCTTTTGCTAGTTTTACAAGGTCAAACCGACCATCCACAAGGCGTTTATCAAGCAGACCGTCCTTTACCCCACTCTTCACATAAGGAGCAAAGCTTTTTTCGTGCAGTTTTTTAAGGTCATCAGCCGAATCGTAGTCACCGAGAATATTTTTATATAGTGTTTTAAGGAGTAGTCGCGCAGCAATCTTGTCGTAATCAGGATCGTCTTTAACATTCTGAAGCGCGGTTTGAATGACCGCTTCATCAAGCTGCTCGGAAGTAATACCATCAAATAAGGTAAGTTGTAGTTGCGAAGCAACCTCCACTACCTTGGCAATCTGGTCATCAAGCCCCTCACTTGCTTTTACAAGCGCCAGATTAATTTTATTTGCGTCATACGGTTCACGCGTGCCGTCACGCTTCACTACTGAAATGGATGTCATTCCCCTATTTCCCCTTACTCCCTTTTCATTATTAGTTCTTTTTTGTACACCTCCCCAGGTGAAAACATACGTATTTTCGTATGTGCGGTGCAGGAAAAACGCTACGGGAGCGATGTGGCGATTCCCCTTACCCCATGTCTGTTTTGGTACCACTACTATAGGTAGTGCTTATCATTGACTATATGCCCCTACATGTAGATTTTCAAGCGTTTTGGTGGGTAATTTTCACCACAAACCCTGTTTTAAAGCATACCCACCACATCAACAGATGTGGTGTAGTGTTTGTTTTTTACAACGCTATATATAGCGTACCCATGGCGGAGGAGATGAGATATCGCAGTAAACTGCTCTTCCGTTCATTCGCGAAAAAATGTAAACACTTTTTCGACTTCATTCACTCCACCGAACCCACGGTCTGCGTCAACAAGTTGCCGCCCGTGAGTTCAAACCAATCACCATCAAAAAAGAAGCGGTATCATAAGATACCACTCTTTTTTGGCGGAGGAGATGAGATTCGAACTCACGGTACACATTGCTGCATACACACGCTTTCCAAGCGTGCGCCTTCAACCACTCGGCCACCCCTCCATGTA
>DODJ01000073.1 GCA_003545655.1 Candidatus Saccharimonadota bacterium | reverse complement strand
GTTTTCAGCACTTCACCGGAATTATTTTTTACCTCTAAGACGCTCGATTGTGGCTTGTAAATCCCCCCGCGAGCAAGGGACGCGTAGGCGTTTACGATGTATACTTGTTCTACACCACACCCACCGATAGCTGCAGCAAGACCCGCTTGTGTATCGGCACCTACCGAACAATAGCTTGTGGCCCCCATGGCGCGAATCTCATCAATGGTCGGTTCTACACCGGAAATATACATCGCCTTTACCGCTGGGACGTTACGCGAGGTGGCAAGGCTTGTACGGATAGTTACTGCACCCCTGTAGGTACGGTCGGCGTTTTGTAGTTCTCCCCCGTAAATATCATTGATAGGCTCGTCCACGAGGATACTTCCGCTTCCGTAGTTTTGCTGGCCCTGGGCCTTTTGTTGGAATAGCTGAGAATAGACAAGTGACTTGATTATTGAACCAGGCTGAATGTATGCGGTAGCGGCGTTGTCTTGTCCAAAGCCTTCGTAATTGAAATCGCGGCTTCCTACAAGTGCTACAATTTGTCCGGTTTGTGTGTCTTCAACCGTTGCTGCACCGTTTGTAAACCCGGCCCAGGCTGGAGTGGTTGAACTGAACATATCGTTCATCGCTTCTTGCAGTTTATCTTGAATACGTACGTCGAGGGTAGTGGTTACACTTAATCCACCTTTACCAACGGTAGCAGCCCCTAGTTCCTCAATAAGCTGTTGCCGTACCATCTGCACAAAGTGAGGCGCCTTTATACCTTCGTACTGGCTTGATTCAGGTTTAATACTATCAAGTATAGGGAAAGCGATTGCTTCATCATACTGTTGCTGGGTGATATAGCCCACCTCTTTCATTGCTTTAAGTACCGAGTGCTGTCGGTTAATAAGCCCCTCATGCCCAGCTACGCTGTAAGGGTTATACACCGAAGGATTTTGAGGAATCGCTGCGAGCAACGAAGCTTCGGCTAGGGTGAGGTCCTTTGCGGACTTACCGAAGTATGCCTGTGCTCCTGATTCGGCACCGTTGCGAGGGCCACCATAAGGAGATTCATTTAAGTACAGTGTGAGTATCTGGTCTTTGTCGTACATCCGCTCAATTTCAACTGCCAAAATGAGCTCTTTAATTTTACGAGGGATACCACTAAGGCCGCGATCGCCCGCTTCATCAGCAAAGAATACCTGTTTCACAAGCTGTTGGGTAAGGGTAGAGCCACCCTGGACATCACCCCCGGTGAAATTGTTTATCGCTGCCCTAAGCGTGCCCGAGATACTTACTCCGCTATGCGTAAAGAAGTCGCGATCTTCTATAGCCACAGTAGCTTTCTTGAGGTTGTCACTGAGTTCGTCGCTTTCAACGACAAGTTTATAATTACCGCCACCCTTGTCCTCCCATAGGAGCACGCCGTTACGATCGTAGTAATTAGTAACGGTTGACTGTACTCTCTTGTCTATTTCGCCTGGGCGAATTTGGTCGAGGTCTTTACGGAAATAGGCAAATAGACCTCCAACGAAGAGCGCCATAACCAGTACCGCGACACCCGTAATCTTAAGTGCTGTAACCATACCGCGCTTACTAAACCAATAGCCCCAAAACCGTTTTGGGTGTATACGATGAAAGAATCGCTTAACAGGGTGTTTTGGAAGAGTCGCAAGATACTCGGCACGTTTGCGTGCCTCTGCGTCTTTCTTCACCTTGCGCTTATGCGTTAAATTTGAATATACGCTTAGTTTTTTGGTAGGTTTTTTCTTACTCACACTTACTCTTTCGTCTCATTTTCATAAGCACCATACTCCACCCATTATAGCACTAAATTCTGAGTAAACGACGAAAAGCGTATCGGAATGAAAGTATAAGGAAAAACATAAGAATCAGCTAAAATAGGAGTATGAACGTGACGACGTCACTTGAGAGAGTTAAAGGGGTCGGCCCAAAGTCAGCCGAACAGTTTGCCGCTGCAGGCATTTACACGGTAGGTGACCTCCTTCACTTTTTACCTCGAAAATATGAGGATTTTTCAGAAGTCACCCCTATCGCCGCTATTACACCAGGGAAGGTAACCGTACGGGCGCGGTGTGAAAAAATAGAAACTCGCCCGGTGCGAAGAGGCATGAAAATTACCACTGCTACTCTTGCTGACGCAACAGGTAAGCTGCAGGCGGTATGGTTTAACCAACCCTATCGAGCCACACAATTGAAGGGAGGCGATGAGTTTTTCTTTTCGGGAGTATTTGAGTTTGCCTACAATCGCTATCAGCTTACCAACCCGAGCGCTGAAAAAGTCAGCGATACTCCTGTACAAACTGATAGAATCCTTCCTGTGTATCCTGCTATCGCCGGGCTTAAGACGCAGCTTGTGAGGAAAATACTTCACGAACTCCAGCCGCTTATGCGTATGCTTCCCGACACACTTCCAGAGGAGATTATTCGTCAATATGGCTTGATGTCCTACAGTGATGCGCTTGTGGGTCTTCATTTCCCAAAAACGCTTCAGCAAACGAAAGATGCGCGTCAGCGATTCGCCTTTGAAGAATTATTTCAATTACTTCTCGCAAGCCAGCTAAATAAACAAGAAAACGCACAGCTTACAGGGTGGAAAATCCCTTTTACGCAGCCAGTTGTCAAACAGTTTGTCTCTAAGCTACCGTTTATGCTTACGGCAGCCCAGCGGGTAGCAGCTTGGGACATTCTACAAGATTTCGAGAAGTCTGAGCCAATGAACCGTCTTCTTCAAGGGGATGTTGGGTCGGGGAAGACAGTTGTCGCTGGGTTAGCAGCTCGACAAGCAGCATACGAAGGGTTTCAGACCGCTATTATGGCGCCCACCGAGATACTTGCCCAACAGCACGCCGAAACCCTTGACACTCTTTTACACCCTTTTGGTGTGAGAGTTGGAGTACTTACGGGCTCGGTAAAAGGAAAACCTCGCCAAGAACTTTTGCGGGCTATCGAGCAGGGTGAGGTGGATATTGTGGTTGGTACGCACGCGCTTATTCAGTCGACCGTAGCGTTTAAGCGGCTTGGCTTTGTGGTCATTGACGAGCAGCACAGGTTTGGGGTTGCCCAGCGTCAAGCGCTTCTTAGCAAGTCAGAGCGTATGCCACACTTATTAGCTATGACCGCAACCCCCATTCCGCGTAGCTTGGCGTTAACCGTATATGGCGAGCTTGATATATCTGTACTCAACGAGAAGCCAGCCGATCGTAAGCCTATTTCTACGAAAATCTGGTCACCGAATAGTCGTCCTCAGTTGTACGAAGAGATAGACAGCGAAATTGCAAAGGGAAGACAAGTATATGTGGTCTGTAACCGTATTGAAGAATCGGCAGAGGGCGATCGTAAAAGTGTAGAGGCCGAATATAAGCGGTTGCGCCAAGGGGCATTTAAACATAGAACGATCGGGCTGTTACACGGTAAAATGAGCAGCCAGGAAAAAGAAGCGGTAATGCACGACTTTTCAGAGGGCACCACCGACATTTTAGTAAGCACAACGGTCATTGAAGTTGGAGTAAATATACCGAACGCTACAGTGATGCTTATTGAGGACGGCGATCATTTCGGGTTAGCGCAACTTCATCAACTTAGAGGTCGTGTTGGGCGCAGTGGCCACCAAAGCTATTGCTATATCGTTCCCAGTGATTCAAAAGCGCCTACGCGTCGCCTGCGAGAAATTGAAAAAAGCAATGACGGCTTTTACTTGGCAGAGGTAGACTTGCAACTACGTGGCCCTGGTGAGCTGTACGGGCGGGCACAGCACGGTGCGCTTAACCTTCAGGTGGCAACGTTGGGCGATACTCATCAAATTCAACAGGCGCAGAAAGCAGCGCAATGGTTCGTGTCGAGTGGCAAGAATCTGCTACACTATGAACAGTTAGCTAAACAAGTACAGGCATATCAACGCCTTACAACACTAAACTAAACATTTTATGTACTCAGGGACAACGTTTCACCACAAATCAGGCAACATTATTGGCGCCCATCAGCGAATTGATCGCATCGCTAAACGTATGCTTATCCACCATATCGGCCACAGGCAGTTCTTTCCTAGTATTAAAAGTATTCTTCATTTCGAGGGTAAAAATGGCCCTGATGGCATTAAGAGCAAAAGCCCATCAGTCGACGAGCCGTGGCATTTTATTAGCCCCGACGCTGGGCCTGATGACCCGTTGATACAGCTTATTGAAAACCATATCCATAATTTATCTGTAGCGCTAAAAAAAGAAGATGAGCAGCGTGCTGCTTTTGAAGCCGCATGGCTTGCGCACGCAGTCGTTGATGGCTTGACTCCAGCTCACCACTACCCGTTGGCTGAAAAAATCGAAGAGTTATGGGGCAAACCTCACCATGAACGTAGTAGCCGCTATGAAAAAATCGTCATTAAGGGTAAGAGCAGGGCTGACATGATGAAGAAGAACTGGCAATACTGGGGTGCAAACGGGGTATTTAATATGCACTGGTCGTTTGAGTGGGGGGTTGCCTATGCTATGACGGTTAACTCCTTTCGCTCGATACAAGTAAGCGATGCCGAGCTGCGTAGGGTAGAGAAAGAGGGGTTTGTACCGTTATTTCTTGAGGCGGTTAAAGAAGTCGACGCCCTGAAAATGTACGAGGAGTTCGCACTTACTGGCTGGTCAGTGCACCTCGGTAATACCACCCGACGAAAACTCATTCCTATTATTAGTAAGACGGTCTGTCTAGGGTGGTACGCTGCCGCCCAAAAATTGCATAAATAAAGTATTTGTGATATAATATAAATATACGGTGATGTGCGAAGACTATCGCGCTCCCGTGGAACTTCATCCTACTACAACCGAAAGGAAGGTGGCGCGTGCCGCACTTCATTATTGTGGGCGTGTTTAGCGCTCTGTTCCTTTGGATGGCTTGGGTTGCACGTAACCCACTGGTCAAGCTACTAACCGGTCTTCCGGGGCTTCTTCTCGGCTATTTTGCCCTCGCAGAAGCCGTTACCGAGCCATGGGCTTGGGCTATCGTCATCGGCCTCGTGTTGGTGTACGTGTTTATGACCCTGTTGAAGCGTCGCGCTCGGCGTCGCCGAGAGGCCGAGGACAGGAACCGTACCAACGGTACCACGAACAACTTCTTTTTTGGTGGCCCACCACAGGGCCCTGACGTGTAGGGAGGTGAAGGCACGAGGCCTAGATGGGTGCGCTGTAGTTAATATGCGCATCCGTCGGGCCTCTTCTTCTTGTATACTAATAATTAAATATGAATATACGTATTATTTCTGGCATATATGGCGGCCGCAGCATCGAAGGCTCGGGGACGAACCGCACTCACCCTATGGGCGAGCGGGTTAAAGGTTCGCTATTTAACATACTCGCCAGCACAGAAGGTGGGCAACTTGAAGACGCTGAGGTGCTTGATGCTTTTGCCGGAAGTGGCGCACTTGGGCTAGAGGCGCTTAGTCGCGGTGCAAAAAGCGCAACATTTGTTGAAAAGGATCGGATTGCGCAAAAAGTGATTGCAAGTAATATCGAGAGACTAGGCGTGATGGATAAAACAAAGCTCATAAAAGCACCCGTTGCGAGCTGGCTTGAAACCACTACGCAGCAGTTTGACCTTATTTTTGTCGACCCACCCTACCACGATCCTCAGTTATCCACAGTAATGAAATTAATAGGGCTATTAAAACCGAATGGGCTTATGGTATTATCATACCCAGGTAGAGGTGAGGTGCCCACCGAATTAGGAGTTGTTGTGGTGGACAATCGTAGTTACGGAGATGCGGCCCTAGCGTTCTATCGAAGAAAGAGCGCCTAAGCGGCGCTCTTTTCTTTTACAGGTATCCGGCAAAGGCCGGTTATTTTTTCTTTGCCGACTTCTTTGCAGTTGGTTTTTTCTTAGTTTTGATGCCATCATCAGTACCAAGCGTGTGCGAACGCATCTTCGCCACACCAAATAGGTAAATAATTTCAAGAATACCTACGGTATTGAGGAAAAGCATGGCAATAAACCAGCCAGCGTTACCGCGACGGGCGGCGTGCCAAAGGCCTAGCGCCTTCCAAAGAAGTGACCACACAACAATGAGTGCAATCGTGAATAATAGTGCTGGGTCTAGGGGTGTGTAATATATTTCGCTCATGGCTACATAGTAGCATAGACAACAGTATTTTCTCAAACTTGCGTATATAGTGCTCATGCTTCATAGTAGAAGCAGATATGAAGCGAAGGGCATCGCATATACCAGGCTTTACCATTGTTGAACTACTTATTGTTATAGTAGTTATCGCCATTTTAGCTGCTATCACTATCGTTGCCTATACAGGCGTCCAGCAGCGAGCAGACGAGACGGTCGTACAAAACGATATCAGCCAACTTGCTCGTAAGATGGACTTATGGAAAATTGATCATAATGATGTCTACCCAGCGGTTGATGGGAATCAGCTTGCTTCGGTAGGTATCTCCATTAGTAGCAACGCCTATCTTCAAGATTCACGCAATAACTTTTACTACTGTTCAAGCGCCGATGGAACATCGTATTCGTTTGGTATTGTCTCGAAGAATAACCAGGGGTATTTCCTTACTAACGGCACAGTATCACAACAATCAGGGGGGTCAACCTACCAAACACAAACGTGCGCCCAAGTAGGTGAACCGAGTACTACGGGCACATCTGGGTATGTTGGTGGAAGTGACACGTGGGCGAGCTGGATTGATACGTAAAAAGAATCGCCTCGGTAGCTGAAGATCGCCGCTTATTCGACAAAAGAAAAGGCTGGAATCTAATCCAGCGTTTTCTTTTGGTGCGCGAGAAAGGACTTGAACCTTCACGCCTTACGGCACTAGTTCCTAAGACTAGCGTGTCTACCAATTCCACCACTCGCGCATATGAGTTGTTGGGGTAACTTCAAGGATTATAGCAGATGAGTAGCAAAAGAGCAAAACACATCACAACACGAAGCGCTTGTGCTATCATGGAGGTAAGTATATACAGGGACTAGGGGAAATGAATAAGATTGCCACGTATTTAAACGAACATCTACTAGGAGAAGTGAGTGGGGCAAAGTCGGTCAGAAAAGCCTACGCAACCGATGCGAGTGTGCTTTCGGCAACTCCAGAAATCGTTGTATTCCCAAGAGTGACAAATGATATTCGCAAGGTCACTCGCTTTACATGGCAATTGGCAGAAAAAGGGCATGTCGTTGGGGTCACTCCTCGGGGCTTCGGTGGTGATACAACGGGTGCGGCTATTGGTAAAGGTATCGTTATAGACACAACGACACATCTTAATAGCATTATTCAAATTGCCCAGAAAGATAAGCTCGTGCACGTGCAACCCGGTATTAGTGTGGGTGAGCTCTCTAACGCCCTTACCTGGCAGGGGTTAAGCCTTATTGGCGCTCCGCGCGCTTCTACGCAACCGGTTTCGGTAGGTGGGGCGATTGCAAGTGGCGCTTTAGGCATGAACGGTGCGCTGTCCGACTCGGTTGAGCGCCTTGAAGTGGTGCTCGCAAATGGCGACGTTATTGAAACGGGAAAAATCTCTAAGCGTGATGTAAATAAAAAGCTTGGCCTTCAAACCCTCGAGGGTGAGATTTACCGCAAACTCGAAGGGCTCCTTGAAGATAACGATGCTATTATTCAGCGTCTTGCGCAGGACACCGTCAGCGACCTTACCGGCTACAAGGCTATTGCTGATATTCGGGGTAAAGACGGTTCGTTCAACCTGACGCCATTATTCATTGGTAGTCAGGGTACCCTAGGGATCATTTCTGAAGTTGTCTTAAACGCTGATTTTTATTCTGAAAAAAATACCCATGGCGTTATTGTGGCCGATTCTATTCAAACCGCCCGCGATTTAGGTGAACGCCTTGCCGAACTTAACCCGGCTGAACTGGCTATCTATGACGGCGGGCTATTTCGCCGCGCTGCTAAAAACGGGTCGCAGTTTCACCTTATTGGTTCGGTAGATGAAGTGGGCGCTGTGGTGTACATTCGCTTCAACGACTTTAGCGACCGTACGCAGAACCATAAGTTAAAGAAATTACATAAATTATTAAAGAAAATTAACATGGGTATGGTGAGCTCGAAAGACCAAGACCCTACCGAGTTTGTTCGTCTTGCTGATATTGCCGAATCAGTGCGCCTTGGTGCAGCCGACGACGAAGTGGCTCCTCCCCTTATTGACGGTGCCTGGATACCTATTAATCGCCGCGAAGAATTTGAGATTGCGTTAACTGAACTTGCCACAAAGCATCATATTGAGCTTCCTGTTGCGCTGAACGCGCTTACCGGTACCTACGACCTTTTCCCGCACCTTAAACTCAATACGGTAAGCGACAAGCAAAAACTATTTAAACTAGTGGCCGATTACGCTGCGGTGGTAGATCGCTGTGGCGGCGCAGTGGTGTCTGATGGTGCAGAGGGTCGCCTGAAAGCAAATGCCGCCTGGGAGCAACTTGACGATGAAGTGGCCTCGCTATACGAGCAGGTCCGCCAGGTATTCGACCCCTTCGGCACGCTTAACCCGGATGTAAAGCAGAAGAACGAACTACGCACGCTTATTGCCGCGTTACGTGGTAGCTACGATGCCGGTGATACACTATAGCGTATTTTACAACGTATTTTTTGAATGATGCACGATGGCTTGAGGTATTATATAATTGTAATCAAGTAAATGTATTCAATACATCAAACAATCAAAATAAAAAGAAAGAATTTATAATAAATGCGCTATTTGGTAACTAGTTTCTATGGGTTATTTCACATTCAGACAAGTGTGAAGGTGGCAGGGTCAAGCTATACTGTGCGGACTGTGTATGGGGCTGTGCTTATGTTACTTGCAATTTTAGCAAGCTCCCTTATATTTCATAGCACTACTTATGCTGCTCCAGGAGACCCTATATCTATACCAGACGCTAATTTCGAAGCATGCGTGTTAGATGAGGTGACGCATGCGAATCCTACTTATGTAACTGAGGCGGAAGCAGCTGCATACAACGGCTTGTTAGACTGTGGGCAATCGGGTGTTAGTTCGGTTGAGGGCTTGCATTTTTTTACTGCTGTAACGGTTCTCTACTTACTTGACAACTCCATCTCGGACCTTTCACCA
>DODJ01000058.1 GCA_003545655.1 Candidatus Saccharimonadota bacterium | reverse complement strand
CTTAGTGGGTGACCGTACTCTTTTGTGTACGGAATCAGATCTTCTTTAAACTCTTTAGGTGGAATATTAAGCTTAATATACACAACCTCTTTAAACTTACCTGGATACTGATCGTTGAATATCTTGGCGAAACGCTCGATCGAGTTATGTTCTGCAATAAAATTCGTCTGACCACGCTCAATATGAAGAGGATACAGCGTAAATCCATCTTTTAAAAGTTTTGCCGCCATTGTAATTGAGTCAAGTCCACCAGAGATAATCAATACAGCAATCTTATCTTGTGGCCATTCAGAAACGTAGCCTCGATTATCTTGTAGGATTTGCTCGTAGCTATTAGCAATATTATTCATTCTTCTTCCTATCAACAAGGTGCTTTGTTAGTTCATGCCAACCCTCGTCACTCCATACAGCGTCTTTTTCTTCGTCATCCATCTCTGCTAATGTTTTCGTGTGACCCTCTGGAATAAAGACAGCGTCCATTGTCCACTTTATATCCGGAACACTTTCCGCATCAACAATTGTACCTGGAGTTTCAGTAACAAAGACTTTACTCTCACCTTCTGGAGTAGCGACAGCAAGTACATCTACAAAACGAGCTGAGCGGTCAGCATGTGGTCGCATCATGTTCAGAACATCATTAGGCTGTAGCCAATTGTTTGCATATTTAACAAATGGCCCAGGGAATCCACCTAGGCTATCGATCCGAAAACCGACGTCCGAGGCAACGGCCAGCTCACCAAGCTGACGACTTACCCATAAAGCCGATTGCTCTGCGATTCGGCCTTCAGAATCATCCTGAACTTCGGGAGTCTCTATGTCATATTGAACGACGGTAAATTCATTTTCCGGCAATCGCGCAAAAAATTGTTGAGCTACTTCAAATTTATAAGAATTTGTGGTGACGAAATTAATTTTTTCTGACATTATATTCTCCTTAACTCTTCTTATACTCAATCGGATCAGGGTATCCACTATCTTCGAACGCTTTAATACGCTCAACACAAGCCGGGCAAACACCACAAGCTATCGTAGGGCTATCCGTACAGGTATAGGTATGGCTTAAATCTATATTGTTTTCGGCGGCATATTTAATCGACATTGTTTTATCAACCCAACCCCAAAGACCTTCTTCGAGCAACGGTGATGTCACCTGCCACGACCAGTCGTCACCATCTATGCATGTAAGAATTGTCTCTGCCCTTAGTGCAATGAGCCGACAGTGCGGAAAGTCATCGTCAGGCACAAGCGACGTAAAGACGGTACGAATGCGTATATTATCTCTATACCCTACCGAGACCGCATACTGCACAGCATACGACTGTAGCATTGAGTTACGTAATGTATGGCCAATAGTGCTGAGTTGTTTTTCTGGAATATATTGTTTGTATTTTGCAGGAGGAACTTCAGCAGTAAGGATCTCGAGTTCATGTAAGTTGGCGTGCTTTTTTGAAAAAATATCAAGATAGTGATGAAGTGAAGACAGTTCGTTGTCCTCAGCACGCGCACCGCGTTGAATATAAAGTGGATAGATTTCTGCATCAAATTCTTCAAGTACTCGGGCTAGTGCCGTAGTAGAGTCAAGTCCACCAGAAACAATAAATACAATACCTTCGCCTTTTTTAGGCTTTTGGAACAATGTTTCTCGTTTAGTTAAAATGACATCTTCGAGCCGTTTTAGTGTTGGTAAATCATCCATTGGTAATACAAATTTTGGGTTCATTGAAATCTCCTATCTATCTTAGATCCTGCAACACCGCTGTCAGCGCCATAAACCGAGCCGTTCCAATCCTCATACGCAACGTCTACTTCGTGATGGGGAGCTACAGCGACCTTTAGTATTTCCGTGCCAAAGTCATCAACTTCACCTGACTTCTCATTAAGTTTTGTCGGGTATAAACGAACAGTGAATGGGCTTGTATTTGTAAGTTCAAGTGTTAATCGTACCGGAACTTTTATCCCACAACCAGGATTGATCATACCTACAGCACACTGAACTACCCCTAGTCGAGCCAAAGAGCTCGAGTTAAATAGCCTAATAATATGACTCTTGTCAGTAGAGAATGTCTCGAAAGTCTCCGCAAGAATAAATTCGCCGGGTTTCAAGTCATAAAAATCACCAATTTCTTTTTTTTCATACAAGTCTTTGGCAAGTTTTTTTGTATCCGCAAGACTTCCGGCCTTAGGTATAAGTACATTAGATCCCAGATGACAATAATATAAATTAGGGCCTTGGAATTTTGCAATATACGGATCTATTTTTACGTGGCCCGCTGCAATATGTTCTTTTATCATCGAGGCGTTATAATACATAACTATTTGTCCAAATATTCTTTAAAGATTTCTGCCAGGTGCATAGGCGCGTTATCGCCATCCTCATTACGTATGTAAAAGAGAGGAACTGCAAGCTTACGAGCAGCCTCTTCTGCACCTTGTCTCTCAAGATAAAGTTGCTCTTCTATTTGTGCAATATCTTTAGGCCTGTCACGTTCAATACGTTGCCTACGAGCTAACACTGTTTCTTTTGACGCTTCGATAACCACCGCCGCGTTGACCAACCCTATATCTGTTGGCGTAAAAGGAAACTCATATCCAGAGTCAGTGTATACGCTAAAGTGACTGTCACGAACTCCATTTCGCGCTTCATCAAGCTCTTTAAACATAAGTTCACGAGCCCACTGCCTACGCTCTGGTGACTCTGTAGGTAAATCCTCGGTACTTACGCCAAGAATCCTTGCCATAATTACAGATCCTTTAAGAATTGGGACTGGACGATCAACTAATCGTGACGCAGCTTCGATAGTGGTTGATTTACCAACTCCATGCACACCACCAAGTTCTATCACTCCCATGCTTCGTCTCCTTACTCTTTAACGAGTATTACTTTTCGATAAAATAACATAATCTTCACACTTTTACAACTACACGATACATCTATAAAATTAATACCTTTCAGCTAGCAATTCTAACCCCTGCTCCTCAATGAGTGCACCCTGTCGTTTGACGATATACGCGCCTAAAACATTGCCATACTCAATTGCAGTATCTATCTTTCCAGTCCTAACTAGCCCTACGTAAAATCCACTCTTAAATGCATCGCCTGCGCCGTTAGAGTCTACTACTTCTGTTTCGGGTACACTTTCGACCGAGTAAAAACGTCGTTCACTATTTGATATCAACTC
>DODJ01000065.1 GCA_003545655.1 Candidatus Saccharimonadota bacterium | reverse complement strand
GCAGATCCGTCCTAAGGATAAGGTTGTAGGTTCGACTCCTGCCCGGGGTACCAAGTTTATTATGTTTTTATAAATTCGCCGATAGGCAATGTTCAAATGAGTAATGAGTGAGGAATATATTGTACCAGTCACTGGGTGTGAGCCTGTGGTACTATATAACCATGAGCACTAAACAACCGAAAAAAGCTGTCACGAAATCAACCTCTAAGAAAAAACAGCGTCGTGTTTCACGGCCGCGTACTGTAGTTATAGGGGTGCTGGCGGTATTGACTGCGCTTGCTGCCGCTTCGGTGCTTTTGTATCTTAGTCTCACTTATATGCATCGCGTAGAGATTGAGCAACGTCTAGAGCGCATCACTGCTATTTACGATAGCTTACAGCTGAGCTCGGACGAGTATATTGTCCAGCAGGCAGACGTGTTTGGTGATAAACGCCCCTACGAGTGGGATGAAGGGCGAACGTATTCATCTGTCGTGCGGTACGTACACGGTGATACGCTCGAGAATACCGTCACCGAGCTTGATGCGGCCATTAAAGCGGCCGGGTTTACCTTTATTGATGAGCCCTACCCAGGTTCGATCGGAAACGTGCAGTATCACTATACATCTGATGAAGGAGCCTATGTGCGCCTAACGGTCAGTAGTAAGCAACGTCTTGAAGCGTTTCAAAATGCCAACATAATGGGCGAGCTTGATGATGAGACTATAGAGGAGCTTAACGCTTCGATTGACCCTAATGCCGGGCCAGTAAATGTGACAATAAAAGTAAACCTCGACGACAATAACGAATAGCCATCTTTATTGTAACAACTACCCCCATATTTTATGACTTTTTAAGAATGGAAGCGTTTAATAGATAGGAGAGGAGGGATGTATGACAAAAAATGAATCATTACAATTATTTCGCTACTTTCAGCAGGAATTTCTAAAACTGAATACCCGGTTTGATACTGTAGACCAGAAGTTTGACCAAGTTTACACTATACTCGATGGTATGAAAGGGGCGATAGACTCTATTACCATCGAGAATACGGCGCTTGCTAGCCAGACTACTCGCCACGAAACTTGGGTACGCGGTACGAGTGCCACACTTAGCCTTCCTTATAAGGGGCACTCGTAGGGGTAAGAAGCAATTAGTGCTATACTGTTTCCTATAGGAATAACTATGGCAAAAAAGAAACATACAGAACAACTCGATTTTGAAGGACAACGTCCTGGTGAAGAGCTGCTGTTTGTGTTTCGCAGGCATATCATCGCAATGCGTAAAGGGTTTTATCTCCTTTTAATACCCCTGGTTATTACCGCTATCCCACCGCTTATTTGGCAGGATAATTTAGAGCTCTTCCTCCTCCCTGTAGCTGGGTTAGCGCTTGGGTTGGTGCTCTTTTTCTATCACTGGATGATGTGGTATTTCACGGTGTATGTCATCACGAACCAGCGGCTTCGGCAGGTAACGCAGAAAGGCTTTTTTGGAAAGGATGTTGTCGAGCTGCGGCTGTCAAAAATACAGAACATAAGCTATAATATACCTGGGTTCACCGGCGAGATATTTGGGTTTGGTACCATTGTAATCCAGACGTTCGTCGGCGATCTTGTTATTAGGAACGTCGAGCATCCAGAGAAAACGTTTAACAAACTGCAGGATGCAGTCGAGAATGCGATTGAGGCACAAGGAGGCCATGAAGAAGTTACTAACGAAGCTGAATCGTAAGAAACAGCCTGAAGAACCAAAAGGGCGTATCACTACTGATACTCTTGCCGAACACCGTGAAAAAGTGCTTGCTGGTGGGCGTAAGTTTAAGTACCCCATGCAGTATGCGCGCCACAAACTGGTGATTAACGCGATTATTATTGGGGTTGCAGCGGTTATATTGCTTATTGTCTTGGGGTGGTACCTCCTCTATCCAGCGCAAAACACCAGTGAATTTATGTATCGGGTTACAAAAGTTATTCCTGTACCCGTAGCCTCGGTTGATGGCCAGCCGGTACGCTACAGCGATTACCTTATGAAGTATCGCAGCGCCGAGCATTATCTTGTAGAAAAAGAACAAATTGACATTAAAAGTGAAGATGGCCAGCGTCAGCTTGAATTTATTAAAAGCGAAGCCATTGACGATGCCGTCGCCGATGCGTATGCGCTGAAAATCGCTAAGCAGCAGGGCATTACCGTTACCGATGCCGAGATTGAGTCATACCTTACCACCCAACGCGAGCAAAGTGGACAATCCGAAGCGACGTACAATACCGTTATAGAAGACTACTACGGGTGGTCGCCCGAAGAGTATCGCGAGGTAATTAAGCAGAAATTACTTCGTCAAAAGGTGGCATATGCAGTTGACGCGCCCGCAAAGGATACCTCTGAGGGTATTACCGCAAAGATAGAAGGTGGGCAAACCGATCTTAAAGCGATTGCTGATACCCTCAGTACCGATGAAGTGGGGGGCGTAACCTACTGGGCACCAGTATGGGTTCCTAAAGACAACCGTGACGGGGGTCTTGCTGAGGCAGCGGGAAAGCTTCAAAAGGGGCAAATAGCTTCGGCTATAAAGACTACATCGAACAATGGGTACTATTTCGTAAAACTTCTTGATAGCAATGCTACTTCGGTGCAGTACGAGTACCTGTATGTTCCATTGGCGCAATTTGACCAAACAATAGAGACGCTACAAGAGGACGATAAAGTAACTCACTATATTTCGATAGAAGATATTAGCACGCAACAGCAATAGGGGGTAATTATGTTTAGTGTTCCAGCACTGCCATACGCATACGATGCACTAGGTGAAGCAATAAGCGCCGATATCATGGAGCTCCATCACGATAAACATCACCAAGCCTATGTAACGAAACTGAACGCAGCACTTGAGAAACACCCTGAGTTACAGGGCAAATCTGTGGAAGAGCTCCTGCGCACTATCGATACCATCCCTGAGGATATCCGCATCACCGTGCGTAATAATGGGGGCGGCCATTATAACCACTGCCTGTTTTGGCTATGGATGTCACCTGATGGCGGTGGTACGCCTGGCGGTGATTTAGAAGCTGCT
>DODJ01000080.1 GCA_003545655.1 Candidatus Saccharimonadota bacterium | reverse complement strand
AGCCACTTCGGTAGCCACCAGGCAGCCTTTCCAAGATAAGACATAACAATTGGCACAATAACCATACGCACAATAAACGCATCAATAAAAATACCTAACGCGAGCGCGAACCCAATCGACTGTATGGTTGAATCGTGGTTACCAATGAACCCGGCAAACACCGAAATCATAATGAGCCCCGCCGCGACAACCACTCGACTACCAAGCGCGTAGCCTTGTATGACTGCTTTTTTCGCATCCTTCGTTTTGTGATACGCCTCTTGCATACCCGATACCAAGAAGCATTCGTAGTCCATTGCAAGGCCAAACAAAATACCAATTGCTATAATAGGAATAAAGCTTACAATTGGCCCCGGCGCCTCGGCAATACCAAACCAGCCCCACTGAAACACCGCGACCAATGCGCCAAACATCGCAAATACCGACAATAAGAACCCAAGTGTAGCCTTGATTGGAATAAGCACCGAGCGAAACGCTATTATCAGTAGAATAAGGGAAAGCCCAATGACAACCGCAAGATATATCGGCAAGGCATCGGCGAGTTTTGTATTGATGTCTATAAGAAGTGCTGTAGTGCCCGTGACACCCAAAGTGACCGTATCACCACCGGTAACTTGTTTCTGGGTTTCAGTATCGCGAAGCGTTACCACAAGGTCTTTTGTCGCATCATCCGATGGCCCCGTTACCGGCGTTACCTGTACGACTGCGATTGTACCATCCTCTGCTGTTTGCACGGCTTGGGCCGCGGCAACGTTATCAAGCTTGGCGATATTCGTAGCCACCAATTGCGCCTGGTAATACGGTGCGTACTGCGCCACCTGTGCATCAAGTTGAGCGGCTGCCGCCTGTTGTTGCGCTGGAGGGAGCATTTCAGGGGTAAGCCCTTGAGCGGCCAGTTGTGCGGTATATTGGGCAGTAAGCTGAGCGCGCACAATTGCCTCGTCTTCGGCGGTTACCACTGGAAGGTTTTCAACCAACACGAGTAGTGGGCCATTTGCCCCTTCGCCAAAGCCCTTCGATATAAGTTCGAATGCTTTATAGGCTGAAGAGTCCTTTGCAGCAGTTTCGTCGGTTGGCAACCCCAGCACAAGGTTTGGTGCCGGTAGCGCAATAAGTACCACAAGCCCTAAGGCTACTACAAGGGTAGTTTTCCGGAACTTAAGGAGAAACTCACCCAGCTTGTACCAAATAGTGCCATGATCAATTTGCTGCTTTTTAATTTTATGCGCTTTTTGCTGAGAAAGAATTGCCTTGCGTGTTTTACGCCCAAACACCCGATGCCTCGCTACACCCAAGAACGCCGGAACAAGTGTAATAGTTATGATAGCCGCCAAAGCAACCGTTGCCGCTGCAGCAAGCCCCATAGTTGTCATGAAAGGAATTTGCACCACTGCAAGCGATGCCAACGCAATCACCACCGTCGTTGCTGCAAAAAGCACCGCGTTACCTGCTGTGGCAATTGCCTTGCCTGCCGCCTCCTGCAAAGCATAGCCTTCGCGCACAAACGTGCGATAGCGGTTCACAATAAAGAGTGAGTAGTCGATACCTACCGCAAGACCTAACATAAGTGCAAGTACCGGCGTTGTGCTGCCGATCTCTACTAGGCCGCTAAGCGCAAACAATGCGGCCATACTAATGCCTACCGTAATAACAGCGGTGATAATAGGGAGCCCAGCAGCAATGAGCGAGCCGAGGGTAATAATAAGAACAATCAACGCAACAACTACACCACCCACCTCGTTTACGCCCACTATCTCCCCCGGCGCGTTGCTAATTAGGTCACCCCCCACCTCTACGGTAAGCCCACTGCTTTCGCGCGCATCGTTTGCAAGAGTATCAACTTGTTCAAGGGTTGACTCATCAGGTATACCCCCATTTGCCCCCACTTGTACCGTAAGGTACCCTATAGTACCATCTTCAGACAATGCACTAGGGTTCTGTTCATACGTTACCACGCCCTTTACACCGTCAACTGCTGCGACTTTATCGGCAAGCGCTTGAACCTCAGTACTATATTCAGTCAGTGTTGTACCCGTAGGAGCTTCGAAGACAATACGTCCAGTGCGGGCGCTAGAACTTGGAAACACCTCGTCATATTTGTCGAGTGTTTTTTGCGCCTCCGTACCAGGAATTGACAAGCTATTTGAAAGTGGTTGCATGTAGTGCGCCGCCAAAACCCCCAGCACCCCAAGCACTACAATCCAGCCGGCTACCACCCACCATTTTGCTTTAAATGTTTTTTCACCAAGTGTGTGTAAGAAATCTCCCATATACTTATAAGTATACTATTTCACGGGTGCAGAATGAAGATACTTATTAAGTTCGGCAAGAAACTCATCAGGGTAGTCGATGTCCTCAATGCGGTATGTCGCCGGAGAGCTTACCCCATCGACACTAATTACCACCGTACCTACATCGATCATCTTCTTAAGCATTGACTGCTCAACACTAATACTAGAAATTGACTGTGGCGTTAATGAAATAATCTTCGTGTGCTCAGTCACGCCGAATCCATTATCGGTAATAACAAGGGTGTTATTTTTAAATTCATAGGCACGTCCGCGCCCATTCGAATACGCAGCAAATACCGCACCAGCAGCAACAAGCAGAATAACAATCCGCGTAATCCACCCAAGTGCTGTGCCGTCTACACCAAGGTACTCTCGACCGTCGGCAAGGAGCGCAAACGTAAGTAACACAAGCGCAATCGCAATACCCAAAACAACCCCTACTTGGTAGTGCTGAAAACGAAGGCTTTTCTTGATAGGCTTATTAAACATGGCTAATTGTATGATAGCACACCAGCCGCTACACCCGCCTAAAATGAAAAGAGCTCGCACATCCGTGATGACGAATGGCATCGACGCCAAGAGCACTTGACGGGAGCGCTTTTCATCTCACAAACATGCGAGCAGTGGGAAGAGAGTCAACGACACTCTCGGCTATCCGGGATGGCGTCGTCGGAGGCGAACATACCGCCAAGGTAAACGAGCGTTGTGCCATCACAAACCTTTCTGACGCCCGTCTCTCTTCCATGGGAGTCTTTGATATAGACAACACCCACCCGAGGGTCGGTGTTCTGTCTCAACTCTTGGTCTGTCTGAGCGGCTCCCACCATCACGATCGTTATCGCCACCGCGCCGAGCACACCGAACGTCGCCGCAATGATAAGGTTCGCATACCGATGAGCGGCGAGGCGCTTGATTGAGCCCAGGAAGCCGCCCCGTTCGACCTCTTTCACTTCTTGAGGTGCATTCTGCTCCATAAAGCGTCCTTTCAGTTGTAACGCGTACGATTGGATAGAATTATATCTTTATTTTATCACTTTTTATTAATAATGTCAATTTTTTACTATTACACCCTAGTGGAGCGCCACAAGCAAAAATATAATCGCAAGTAGTGCAGCGACCGGCGTCATAACAATCCGTTCATTTTTGCTTTTTGAGATAGCGTTCATACCGATGCCAATAAAAAAATACCCCGTAAACACCCACATCCCCACCGAAAGAACCTCTCCACCGGGAATAATCGGCGCTATACCTGCTTTACTTACAAGAAAAGCCGCAAAAATCCCGTATAAAAGTATAGATATTGCGCTTGCTGCCCTTAATTTTGCAGGGAGAACAGCCACCTTACCACCCCAAGCACACTTCCCAAAAGGCGCGCCAACTATAAGAAGAAGTTGAAATACCGAGAGAGCTAAAAGCAACAATAAGCCTATATATGCGAGGTATTCCATGCTATTTATAGTAACAAAGAACCTTGGATGTAGGCCAAGGTTCTCGTAAACATTGTTCGGTACACTACCGTTGGCGCATTTCAAACATCCGCAATTGAGAATGCGGAAAGCGGTAAACTCAAAAATCTAGTCAGTTTGTTTAATTTAGATGGTCAGCTTTTATGATATGGTCAAATGTATACTTAGCACTAGCAGTTAAGTCATTTCTTTCGTTAAGCTCGAATAAAGTAAATACCTCGGCACCATCTCCTTCATACACTTCAAAACCTAAGCTATCTATATCACCTTCATACAAGTAAAAGTGTCTATCTTTATCAAAGTCTTCACTTGCAGGTATTACAAAATCAGTTATAGATTTAATGTCTAAATCATCAGTATTTAAAGAGGTTTCTTCTTTAATCTCTCTTATTAAACACTCGTCAGTAGTTTCACCTTCTTCTACCCATCCACCAAATATACCAAGCAAACCTGCTCCATATGGTGCATCCTTAGTTCTTCTTTGTAGAACGACCCTACCATCAGGCAGCTTAAATAAAATTAGCGTGAACTTCTGTATTGTATCCATAGACCTATACTAGCAAATAAAAGAAAAAGAGCCTGTAAAAGGCTCTTTTTTGAAACTATACTGTTTCAAAAATCATTTGGTCTAAATGGTGCGGGTACAGGGACTCTAACCCTGGGCCTCTTCCATGGCAAGGAAGCGCTCTAACAGCTGAGCTACACCCGCATACCTCAGAAGAGTATAGCCTAAAATAGCGTCAGTTTCAATAGTTTCACCTCAAGGGCGTGCTTTTGACTCACGTGGATAAGTTTTATATACTCATACGTAATGCAGTGGGCACGCAAACAAACAGGCTTCACCATCGTTGAACTACTTATTGTGATTGTAGTTATTGCCATATTAGCGGCGATTACGATCGTTGCGTACACCGGCATACAAGAGCGTGCCCGTGACTCGCAAAGATTATCCGACATAAAAGCAATTGAAAAAGCCCTACGCCTATACGCAGCCGATAACAACGACCAGTTCCCCACCGAGTCCTCTGGAGCAAACGGTAATGTTGGCGAGGGGGCTGGCGTGGATAGTATTTTAGCGAGCTATATGGGCTCCATTCCTCACGATCCCGCTGGGCCTGGTAATGGGTCATATTATTACTATTATGATGGGCAACACAACTGTGGGGGAAACCCGTCAAAAGCTGTCCTATTTATTAGGCAACTTGAAGTTCCCCAAAACGACAATACTATATGTAACAGCTGGGGAAGCGAGGGCGGCTCTAATGAAGCAGGGGCGTACCATATAGTACTTGGCGACGCAAGCTAACCTATAAACATAAAACCCCGCACAAACGGCGGGGTTTCTTATACTTCTTGGTGGCTCCTCCCAGACTCGAACTGGGGACACAAGGCTCTTCAGGCCTCTGCTCTACCAACTGAGCTAAAGAGCCACACTATTATGGGCAGTAGGCCTCTGCTCTACTATACTTTATAGCGCTTCTACGAAGCGACGAGCTAAAGAGCCACACTCCGACCTATTTTACTAGAGGTGAAGAGTTTTTTCAACCTACTTCTTATTTAGCCCATTCCCAATATGGCGTACGGCATCAATAAGCTCAATTGGAAATAGCATCGTGGTCTTCTGGCTTGGCTCGGTGCTAATGCGCTCAATAGTATTAAGCGTACGAAGATTCAATGCGCCTGGCGTTGAAGAAATGATCTTTGCCGCCTGTGCCAAGGTTTCGGCAGCAGCCCGCTCACCTTCAGCATTAATAATGTTGCTACGGCGTTCACGCTCGGCTTCGGCCTGCTTGGCCATGGCACGCTTCATATCGGTAGGCAATTCGATGTTTTGGATTTTCACATTCTCGACATCAATCCCCCACTGCGACGTTTGGGCATCAACAATTTCTTTAATTTTTTGACTAATATCTTCGCGCTTCGAAAGCAGCTCGTCAAGCTCAAAGTTACCGGTTATGTCGCGAAGGGCGGCTTGAGCAAATTGGCTTGTTGCGTACACGTAGTCGGTCGTTTCCAGTACTGCTTTTGCGGGGTCAACCGCGCGGAAATACACCACCGCATCTACCCCAGCGGTGACGTTATCCTTGGTAATAACCTCCTGTTTTGGTACATCAATAGGCGTCGAGCGTACATCTACCCGGGTCATTTTTTGAAAAATAGGGATAACAATGCGAAGCCCCGGCTGGCGAATGCCCGTAAATCGCCCCAAGGTCAGCACGACCCCACGCTGGTACTGGTTCACTACTTTAAGCCCACTTAAAATAAATATCGCTACTAATACTAAAAAAGCTGCCGCTATATAGCCTGAATAATT
>DODJ01000063.1 GCA_003545655.1 Candidatus Saccharimonadota bacterium | reverse complement strand
TTGAGTCGCAACGCTTGTGCGATGCTACGATGAACACTATGGAACGGCCAAAGTACGATAAAACCTGTTGTGTGCATGCCGAATGGCAGGCGATTCTACGCGCCACACAAGCGCACCCTAAACAGATTATAGGCTCGACGCTCTACTTTATGCGTATAGATACGGACGGCGAATTTACCGACGCTGGCCTCCCCTTCTGCACGGTGTGCAGCCGGTTAAGTCTCGAATCTGGTGTGCGCTATTTCGCGCTGTATAACGACGGAGGGATGGATTTATATGATACAGAGGAGTATAACCTTCGGTCGTACGCGGACTATAGTACTTCGCCTAAAGTTAAAAATTAGTACATTTTTACTCGGTATAATTATAAAAATGGCGGCAAAAGGAAAAATAACACCAAATGGGGTGTTATTGGAGGTGCACGAAAATGCAACGGTTGTATACATGACCGAGCAGGGTTTTGATGTAGAGCTTATTCCACCAGTTCAGGTAAGGGGTGTAAGAAGTCCAGATATTATAATGGATGGCGTTGCTTGGGAGATGAAATCACCCATAGGTGTTGGAAAATATACAATCGAACATGCATTTAGGTCTGCCCTGAAACAATCATCGTATATCATTTTTGACATACGTCGACTAAAAACACCTGAAGATAAGAGTATTCACGAGATCACGCGGCGCTTCAATGATTTTAAGAAAGTGAAAAGGGTATTGATCATAAGTAAGGCGGCTGGGTTAATTGATTTAGGTACAAGAACTTAGTATAATGAGAATATGAAATACGACCTTTGCTGTATAGCTTAGGTCGTATTTCTTTTTTTCAACTACTTTACCTTAACTAGCTGCACAATTTCAGCAATAAGCACTACGGTGAGCGCTGTCAGTGTCGCGCTTTGCCAGCTTATTGGTATAAAGAATGCCGCCAGGGTAAGCCCAACCAGCGCCGAGACTCCTACTATATACCACTGTGTGTTTGTAATATATTGACGGCCAACGCCAATTGCTTGCCAGAACTTCGAGGCCTTAAATGCGGTGGTCCACTTTGTGATCGTTTTGCTTTTACGGGTAAGTCGTGGTGAGGTAAGCCCGAGAAGCGCAAGCACTCCAGCCGAAATACCTACTGTCCACAAGGCGATATCACGGAAACCTGCCAGAAGGGTGTCGTATACTACCCCTGCCGCCCCCATTACCGAGCCGTCGGCGAAGAACCCAAGCAGTGCTGGGCGCAGTGCGCGAATTCCAGTAAGTTGCAGCAGCGCAATAACGAGCACCGATAGCGCGAGGATAATGAGCACTCGACGACGGTTTTTAGCAAGTACAACCGCACCGAGGAAGGCGACGATCGCGAGCAGCCAAAGGGTTGCGTTAAGGAAATCGACTACCCTAATTTGTTGTTGAATAGCGCCAACAGAGGCTTTCAGATTCACGATAAGTGGTATTCCCTCGCCTGATGTCGCGTCCTCAGAGATAATCCCCTGGTTTTGCAGCGCGTTTGTCACAACAGTTTGGATAGCCCCAAGGGGAATACGGATTTGCGCCGGTTCGGAAGAGTCTGTAGCTCCTTGGGCTCGCGCGCCACTTACAAGCTGTTCAACCACAACGCGATTTGCGGTCATCCAAATGGTTTGAAACTGAGTGCTTTGAATAGCATTTTTCGTTTGGGTGGTGAGGAAATTTTGGAGTTGTTGGGTTAATGGTTTTGCAAGAAACGCCGCCCTGTCGGGAAGAGCGTTTTGCACCGTGGTTTCAAGTTCGGTGGCGGTAAAAAGCTCGTTGATAACATAGCCACTAATTGCCGAGGCAACTTGATCGTTTTGCGGTAATTCACCCATGGTTTGCGCCCAGGTGTCGGGGGTGAGAATTTGCTTTTCTACCCAGTGAGATGTTGTAAAACTTACAAGTGATATAAGTCCAACAATACCAAGGGTGCCAATGGCGATACCTCGTAAGATATCCAGCGCGTTTTTAACAGGCTTTTTTTGAACTGTCTTTGCCATAATGCACTCCTTAATTCTTCCTTTGGTATACCACGGTACCGCTTTATTTTCCAGCTTCTTTTACAGAGGCGGCTTTTATGGTAGGCTTCGGGTATGCGATCAGTACTCTTTTGGCTCGTAGTGGCTGCTATTGGTGTGGTGAATGCGGCGCTGCTGCATATATTCGAGTTTGTTGGGGTAGAGGGCGCGAACTGGCTATGGAATGACCTTATTCCTACTGATCAGTACCGCTGGCTGGTTATTCCGGTGGCGGTGGTATTTGGGGTGCTTCTGACTGCCCTCTTTGTGCTTTTTAAGCAGAAGCGCGTAGTGCCGGTGGATGTTACCCTGATGGATGAAATTGGCGAGGCACCGAGTACCCTGAAGTCTATGGGGGTAGTCCTACTTATTGGCGCGGCTAGTTTGCTTGCTGGTGCATCGCTTGGTCCAGAAGCGTCGCTAGTGGCGTTTTCTGCGGGTGTAGGGGCGTATGTAGCACGTCAGAAACGCTATGCGGCCTTAAAGCAGCTTTTGGTACTTGCGAGTATTGGTGCTTTGTTGGTAGCCTTTGTCCATTCACTTGGTATGATTCTTATTCCGCTGTTGCTTTTACTACAACAAAGTAGACAGCAGCGAAAAAAAGTTTCTCTGAAGGCTGTTTTTGCTGTAGGTGTGGCGGGCGTTTTTTCGTATCTTACGTCGCTTGCGGTCACGCATACCACTGGTCACGAAGCGGTATCGGTTATGCCGACACTTTCCGATCCTACGTTCCTTGATCTCGCGATAGCACTTCTGGTCGGGTTTATAAGCGCGCTATTTGCTGTGACACTGAAGTACTTATTGCGCGGCTTTTCGGTGTTTTCGCATGCGTTCATGAGGCTATCTATACCGGGTAAAGAGTGGTGGTTTGGCGCACTTGCGGGTTTAGTGTTAGGTGGGCTGTACTTTATTGGTGGACGCACGGTAGAGCTGAGTGGGAGCGTAGGGTCGCAGCTCCTTATTGATACAACCGCAACCTACGGCGTGGGCGCGTTGCTGCTTATGATGGCGGTAAAAATTCTAGCCACTGCATGGTCGAGTGCTACAGGTTATAGAGGTGGTTTAGTATTCCCTTCGATTTACGTTGGAGTAGCGTTTGGGTTGCTTGTGGGGGTTATTTTCCCCGAGTATTCAGGTGTGGGTGCGGTAGTTGGTGGAGTGTCGGGCATTATTGCGGCGACACTTGGAAGCCCAGTTATTGGCGGTATTTTTCTTGTTGCTGCACTTCCGTTTGCGCTGTGGCCAGCGGCGCTTTGCGCGGTGGTCGGGACGCTTCTCTTTTCGGTGGTGCATCGTCAATTCCAAAAAACCGCGACAAGCGCAAAATAACGCGACATTTGCTACAATACTACAAGCTGGAGAGGTGCAGGAGTGGTTGAACTGGCCGCTCTCGAAAAGCGGTAAGGTGAAAGCCTTCGAGGGTTCGAATCCCTCCCTCTCCGCCAGGAGATACATCCATGAACGAAGAAACTATTTTTACGAAAATTATCAACGGTGACATCCCCTCACACAAAATATACGAGGACGAGAAAACCTACGCCTTTTTGGATATTCACCCACTTACTCCTGGGCACACCCTTGTGGTGTCTAAAAACCCCGTGCCGTATATCTGGGATCTTCCGGCAGAAGAGTACCAGGCACTTATGGCAACTGCACAGAAATTGGGCGGCCATCTAAAAGCAGCGCTCCATACACCCTATGTCAGCCTGCAAGTGGTAGGTGTTGATGTCCCGCACACACATGTGCACCTTATTCCCTTTTCAAGTGCCGATGAGCTTCGCCGTGAGCCGTCAAGCGATGAGCCAAACCACGAAGCGCTTGCGACAATGGCGCAGAAATTAGCGCTGTAATGGCACTCACAATTATTGCGATTGGTAAGAAACATGAAGACTGGGTGCAGGTTGGCATAGAACGCTACCAGAAGCGCCTACGTGCCCCTATGGATGTAAAATGGGTACTTTTACCACATTCCCGCTTTGAGGGTGATAGAGCGCGTCAGGAAGAGTCTGAGCGTATCCGTGCGCGCATCCCTAGCGATGCATACGTACTACTTCTCGACGAGCGTGGGGTGGAGTTTGATTCGCCCAAGCTAGCCCGTCACCTTGAGCGTGTGTTTGCTCAAGGTAAGCAGATAGTGTGTATTATAGGGGGTGCTTACGGGGTGACTGAAGAGCTGCACGCTCATGCTGCGACCGTATGGTCACTTTCACCCCTGGTATTTCCCCATCAGCTTGTGCGGCTTATCCTTACAGAGCAGCTGTACCGCGCACAGCAAATTCAGGCGGGTGCTGCGTACCACCACCAATAGTATATTGACAAAATATCAAGCTTATGCTAGCATATGGTTATAACACAACAAAAATAAACATATGTCACCAATTACCAACTTCACCTTATACTCGCTTAGTTTCTTTACCCTCCTAGGGGTAGTAGTGCATGATATGCATGTTGATAGGGCTACGATGGCCGCGATTGCCTTGCCGGCTATTGTCGCCACTGCAGGCGCTGCTGCGTATATCAGTTCAAGTGATCACACTCATGTAGAGCGGGTTGCGTTTGCCCGTCATATGACCCCTCTTCGCTCAAGCCTTCCTAAACTTCAGCCACCGAAGGACGACGAACGTCGATATATTCTGAATAAGAAGGTGTATGTGTCGGGTGGCGATAGCCAAGGGTATTTCTGGCCTTCAGTGTAGATTATGTGAGTAATTCGAGTTCATGCAACAGGCGTTCTACGAGCGTCTGTTTTTCTTCAAGCTGCTTTTTACTCTCGTTCACGAGGCTTTCAGGGGCCTTTTGTACATAATTTTCGTTACCTAGGCGGCCTTCAAGTACCTTTATTTCTTGGTGGGTGGTTGCGAGGCGCATCTCTAGATTGCCTTTGTGCTCTTCGAGGGTGCTTGCTGGTACATCAAGCCAGGCGTCGTGGTTACTAAGGGCAAGGCGGAGGCCTTTTGGTACCGGTGTTTCTTCTACTGCGTTTAGTCTTGCAAGGCGTCGGACAAGGTCGCGGTTGTCCTGCAGGAGCGTATCGTTTTGATAGAGCAGCGTATAGCGGTCGTTACCAGGTAGCGAAGTGGCAACAAACCGGGTTTCGGCAATGATTTTTTGTAACTGTGTGAATTCAGCGGCGGCAATTTCGTTATAGGGAAGTGTCTCTGGCCACGTTTCTTTTATAAGTAGGCTCGTGTGCCATGGCAGGGTTTGCCAGATGGTCTCGGTAACGAACGGTGCAAAGGGGTGTGCAAGGCGGAGCGAGGTATCAAGTACCCACGCAAGAAGGTTGGGGTTTTCTTCCTCTTTTGAGGCTTCAATATACCAGTCGGCGACACTATCCCAAATAGCATGGTACACAGCCTCGCCAGCTTCGGCGAATCGGTAAGTCTCGAGCGTTCGTTCAATGGTGCTTTTCGCCGTAGCAAGTTCGCTAATAATCCAGTGGTCGGCGAGGGTTTTTGCCTCGGGTGTTTGTGGTTGGAAGTTTTCCCCTAGTTTATTCTCGATAAAGCGAGAGATATTCCAGAGTTTGTTGCAGAAATTACGCCCTGCCACTACCCTATCGGCACTAAACGCTTGGTTTTGGCCAGGGCTACGGCTGGCGATAAGCCCTAAGCGGAGCGCGTCAGATCCATATTCAGACACGAGCTCCATAGGGTTGATAACATTCCCCTTACTTTTGCTCATTTTTTGGCTATGTTCATCCAATACCATGCCGTGCAAGTATACGTCTTTGAAGGGTACTTTGCCGGTCATATGGAGGCTAAGCATGATCATACGGGCAATCCAACGATCAAGGAGGTCGGTGCCGGTTTCCATAAGGTCGGTTGGGAAAAAGCGCGCAAGGGTGCCGCCCGTGAGGGCGTCAGTGGTGATAAACGGCCACTGGCCACTACTAAACCAGGTGTCAAAGGTATCTTCCTCTCGGCGGTAGGTTTTACCGTTTATAGTTAGGGTTTTCTCATCGACGTCTTCGCTAAATATCCAGTCGGTATCATCGGCGATGTTTTGGAATGCTGGGATAGGAATACCCCATGGAATTTGACGGGAGAGGTTCCAGTCGTGAATGTTCTTGAGGTACTGAATGAGGATGTTCTTTTTTCCGGCTGGATAGAAGGTTATCTTGTTTGCTTCAAGAGCATTGATAGCCTTTTCAGCGAGTGGTTCCATGCGTAAGAACCACTGTTCTTTGATGAGTGGCTGGATAGGAAGGCCGCTTTTGTAGTCGTAGCCTACGGTGTGCTCAATGGTTTCCTCTTTACGAATTACCTCTTCGGCGTGAAGGGCAGCTACTACCTTTTTGCGAGCCTCCTCAACATCGAGGCCTTCGAACTGAGTAGGGACGTTTATCATTTTGCCGTCAAAATCAATAACCTGTAACCTTGGTAGGTTGTGCCGCTTCCCTACTTCAAAGTCGTTAGGGTCGTGGAAGGGGGTGATTTTTACGGCGCCGCTTCCAAAGTTTGGATCAACGTACTCGTCGGCGATGATAGGAATTTCTTTGCCTGTAAGGGGGAGTACCACTTTTTTACCGACGTAGTCCTTGTACCGTGCGTCATCGGGGTGTACTGCTACAGCAACATCGCCGAAAAGAGTTTCAGGACGTGTTGTAGCAATTACAACTTCACCAATCTTGTCGATGGTTGGGTACACGATATGCCACAACGTCCCCTTTTCTACTTTGTGGTCTACTTCAATGTCGGCATAGCTTGTTTGGTATTTTGTGCTGTAGTTAACAATACGCTCACCTCTGTAAATAAGCCCTTCATCCCATAACTTTTTAAAGGTTTGGTAGACAGTTTTAATCACTTTGTTGTCCAAGGTGAAAACAAGGTTATCCCACGAAGCGCTCGTCCCAAGCGCACGTACTTGTAACTCCATATTTCCTCGCTGCTTTTCTACGAAGTCCCACACCTGACCGTATAGCTCTTCGCGGTTAAAATCGAAACGACTTTTTCCCTGCTTTTGTAATTCTTTTTCGTATACAACCCATGTTTCAAACCCAGCATGGTCGGCGCCGGGAATGTAGGCGACATCGTAGCCGGTCATGCGCTTATAGCGAGCCATGATGTCTTTAAGCCCCATATCAAGGGCGTGTCCAAGGTGGAGATTACCGTTGGCGTTTGGCGGTGGCATGACTGTGCTAAAAGGGGTACCTGTGCCGTTTGGGGTAAAGGCACCGCTTGTTTCCCATAGAGCATAGATGTTTGGTTCGTATTGATTCGGCTCGTATGCTTTAGCGAGTTTCATTTATCTGCCTCAATTATTAAAAGTTAATCTTTCGTGTGAAAAAGTTAAAACTTTATTAAATAGTTATTAACTCACCTCTCTACTTCGTTATAGTATAGCATAAATTAACAGGGTATAATGGGGGTATGATTGAGCTTCGACAATGTACAAACAAAGAGCAGTGGGATGAGTATCAGCTTGATAACGGTGCGCACCCATTACAACTATGGTCTTGGGGCCAGGTAAAGGCTGGTCATGGCTGGCAAGCTGTACGTCTGTTCGCCTACAGTGAAGATGCTATTGTAGCTGCAGCCCAGATACTTATACGGCCTCTCCCCTCTCCGTTTAAGTCGTTTGCGTATATACCTCGAGCGGTGTTTCCAGAGGCCTACAAAGATGATCTTCTACACCTACTTTCAACACACGTAAAACAGGAATATCGTGCTATTGCCCTATCGATAGAGCCGGATGCACTTGCGTTTGAAAAGCCTGAAGGGTGGGTGCGCTCTACAAATACCATCCTTTCTGCTGAAACTGTTCTTCTTGATATAACAAAGCAGGAGTCGGACCTTCTTGCAGATATGGCAAAGAAGACCCGCCAGTATATTCGTAAGTCAAGCGCAGCTGTTACTATCCGCCAGGCAAAAACAAAAGAAGATATCGACGCATGTCTGACTATTTATGTGGAAACGGCGAGGCGTGCCGGGTTTAATTTACATAGCAAACAGTACTACGAGGATGTGTATCTTCATATGCGTGATCACTCCCCTATTTTTATGGCCTTCGAAGGGGATACGTTGGTGGCGTTTCTATGGCTGGCGATAAGCGAAAAAACGGCCTACGAATTATATGGAGGGGTGAATAACAGAGGCCAGGAGCTACGTGCTAACTACGCGCTTAAGTGGCATGCTATCAAAAAGGTCAAAGAATGGGGCTTGAAGCGCTATGACTTTGGGGGCTTGGTGGCGGGTGGCGTTTCTACTTTTAAGCAACACTGGTCAGCTGACGTTACGGTGTTTGCGGGCACGTTTGATAAACCCCTCTCACCCCTTTACACTCTGTGGTCACATACGCTTCCGTTTGCAAAAAAGACACTTCAAAAGATACGACGTAAGAAATAACTTAAAATAAGCTTAAGAAGTATGCCATGCGGTATGCGTCATAGATAAACTTGGCTGTACCTCTAGAGACAAAGGGGAAATTGGTCGCATACGTTCGGCATAAAAGCATCCAAGGGTAGCAATCATGGCGCCGTTGTCGGTGCAAAGTTGCATAGGCGCATATTCAATGGGCAAGGGAAGGCGTTCTTGCAGTTGTGTACGGAGTTCTTGGTTGGCAGCAACACCCCCGGCAATAACTACCGAAGCGGGGGAGTAGTCGTGAAATGCCTTTTCGGCCTTATCTACAAGTGTTTCAATTGCTGTGTGCTGGAAACTAGCTGCAAAGTTTGCGCGCTGAACGTCATTTAAGCGCGCTGAGAGCTCGAAGGAGGGGAAAGATGTGTCGACACCCACTTCGCGCTGAACGGCCCTTAAAACGGCTGTCTTAAGGCCAGAGAAGCTAAAATCGTAGGCTCCTTGAAGTTTTGCTTTGGGAAGTTGGTAGGCTCTGGGGTCTCCTTTTGTAGCCGCCTCGGCAATGGACGGGCCGCCAGGGTAGGGGAGGCCAAGGATTTTCGCGACTTTATCGAATGCTTCGCCTACGGCATCGTCCTGTGTCTGCCCCAATAGGGTGTAGTCGCCATGATCTTTGAATAAAACGAGCTGTGAATGGCCGCCGCTGACGATAAGGGCGAGCATGGGGAACTTTGGCTGTTCTTTAGGAAGTGAGAGGGAAAGGTGTTCTGCTTGTTTGGTAATGAAGTTCGCATACACGTGTGCTTCGACATGGTGAATAGGGTAGAGGGGGATGTTTTTCTGTAAGGCAATAGTGCGGGCGCTTAGGGTGCCAATAAGGAGTGACCCTAAAAGGCCTGGCGCATAGGTGACGGCAATACCATCGATATCTTTCCAAGTAAGACGGGCATCTGTAAGGGCTTGGTCGATAACGGCGTTTACTACTTCAATGTGACTACGAGCCGCGACCTCTGGAACGACACCACCATAGACTTTATGGATATCAATTTGAGTGCGTACGACATTAGAAAGAAGCGTGTCGCCATCTTCAACAATGGCGGCGGCTGTTTCATCGCAACTACTTTCGATTCCCAAGATTCTCATCTGTTATATTGTAGCACGCCGTTGTGGTTTATACGTTTATTCTTGTGTTTTGCTGAGAGAATACTTAAAATTATCAGTAAGCCCTAAGCTAACTATAAGAATTGGAGGCTATATGGGGTGGGCGAGGAAAGTGGTTGGAATAAGTAGTGCTGCGCTTTGTGTGGTTGTACTAGGGGCGGGGTATGTATTTGCTGTAAGTACAGATGAAGAAGCTGTGACATGGATGAGCGGTCCTGTTTCTGTCTTAAGTTCCGCTAGTACTCGTGCTTCTTGGTACCCTGCCATGCCATGTACGGGTAGGGAAGAACTCGTTGCTATTACGGGGGTTGGCTTGTCACAACAGGCATGTGTATACGGAGAGAGTGGGTATATGCAAATGGCGCGCTATGTTTCGTCGCAATCTCGGACAACGTACGCCATAAAGCACCCCTTCGAGGCGCAATACCACGAGGTGCGAGGGCTCTGTGTCGATCAAGCGTTGTGTACGTACAACCCCCATAGTGACGTACTTATTACCCAATATCCTCAACCAGTACATCGCTACGGGGCGGCGGTGTATAGTCATTTTTCCGACCACATTACTAGACAGTTCGACCTGACGTCAATGACACACTACTATGAATACACCCCCAATACAGAGCCGCACCTTATAGCACTTGGTGACATACTCCCGACTGTTGGGGCGCTTGCTTTCTCTAGTAATGGCAAATGGGCGGTGTTTGAAATTAATTCATACGGGTTTGCAAGATTAAACACGGAGACAATGGAGCTGCGTCGTATTGCCTGGCCTGGGCGTGTTTATGGGCACGGAAACGACCCCTTGTTTGAAGTTGCTATTTCAAACGACGGAAGATATGTAGCTGCATCCGAACGCAATGCTGGGCTTAGCATCTACGAGGTTACTGATGGTTGTGGTCTTGTTCCTTCTCAGGGCGCCAATACGGGTGTTGATATGGGCTCGGGGGCGGTATGCTCAGTGGTACATCCTAATTTATGGGAAATGTTTGAGGGGTTTGGTAGTGCATATATGCCTCAGTTCAGTCCGGATGGGTTACATCTTACCATCTCACTTAGAATGAACAATAATACAACACAAAGGGTACTCTTAGGAGCGGCCGGAGCGCCACACCAGGCAATACCGTATATCGCCCTCGGAGATTCGTTTACTAGTGGCGAGGGTGAGACTAACGATGTTTTTTATAAGCCACTCACAAACAGTGGGGTACATACATGCCATACAAGTATGCGCTCTTATCCCTATCTACTTGCGGGGTATTGGGGAGTTTCTTCAGAATCGGTAGCATGTTCGGGTGCACGTACACTTGATGTTATTGGCGCTGCACAGTATACCGGCCAGGGAGAGCGCATAGGTGATTTATCGGCGCATGAGTCACATGCCCTTCGTGAGTCTGCACTTCATACCTACACCCCTGGTGTTATACGCCAGGTGGAGTTTATCTCTCGCTATACACCACAGGTTGTGACATTGGGCATAGGTGGAAATGATGTCGGTATGATAGATAAACTTAAAGCCTGTGTTGCTTTATCGACGTGCGAATGGGCGCGCGATCCGGAAAAGCGACTTGCCGCAGGGAGGGAGGTACAACGGCTTTATACTACGCTACGGTCTACAGTGGCGGCAATCAAACAAGCCTCTCCTGCCACCGCTATAGTTCTCGTGGGGTATCCAAGGGTAATTAATGAAGTCCCCGGTGCTGTTTGTTCTATTGCCACAGGGATGATGTTCGACGCTGCTGAGCGGAAATTTATGGATGAGACCATCTTGTTACTCAACACAGTTGTGCGTCAGGCTGCGCTAGCTGAGGGCGTTTACTACGGTAATATAGAGGACAGCTTCATAGGGCATCGTCTCTGTGAGAGTTCTTCTACACCTGCGATGAATGAAGTGCGCTTTGGTGATGATTTTGGCGTGGGTGGTGCTTTGAGCAATCTTAAAATACTAGGCGCAGAGTCATTTCATCCAACCCCCTTTGGACACGAGCGCATTGCCCAAGTGCTTTCACAGCAAACATGGTGGCCTATGGGGCTAATTCGATGCGATAGCTGTGAGTATACGCAAACACCAGCTTTGTCGAGCTATTGGGGGGAGGGCGAGGTACAGGGAGAGGTAACACAGGCATCGTCAACCCTCACTCCAGAAGGGACGCATAGCCCTGGGGATATCCTAGAAATAACCCTTCCTGTGAGGGCGCGAACTGACATGCCGATACGCGCCACCCTCTCTTGGGGCGAAGACATAGTAGCCGATTTCACAGTATCTACTCATCGCCCGACCATTACACTACCAGCGGTAACAACCTCGGGGTATTATCTCTTGGTAGTGCAAGTAACAGATGAGATTGGACAAACGATAGAATTTTATCAGTCAGTCTCTGTAGCTTATAATCAGCCACTTGTTGTCGCGCAGGCAGGGGGTAGTACGCGTACCCCTAGTGCTGTTATCGCTCCCGTATCCCCAGTTAGCGTACATTCGGGTGCGATGAGTATTCAACGAACCGCCCCTATACTCGATAATTTAGCCCCCTCCTCTGTTCTGTCTGTTACTAGTGAAGCCGAAGGGCACTACACGCAGAAAGAGTTCTATCCAACTGCATATATTGTTGTACTCCTTATAGTTACAGGCGGCGGTGTGGCGCTTTGTGCTTGGTGGGTATTTTCAAGAATAAAGGGTGGCTAGGGGTATAATAGAGCACATGAATATCCGAACAATTGTAAAATCCATCATCCCTTCAGGTGTATTCCGTAGAATAGAGCCTTACGGGCACCTAGCTGAAGCAGTACTTATGAATATTAAGTATGGCTTTCCGGGTAGGAAGGTGCGGGTTATCGGTGTAACGGGCACGAACGGTAAAACAACTACCTCTTTTTATCTGCACTCGCTCCTTAAAGAAGCGGGGATAAAAGTTGGTTTGATGAGTACTGTTGCGTACGGAATAGGGGATGACCTTATTCACCCAAAACTCCACATGACTACAACGCAAGCAGGTATTCTTCAAAAACGTCTGAGAGATTTTGCTAAGCAGGGTGTTGAGTGGGTGATAGTAGAAACTTCAAGTCATTCGCTTGCACAGCACCGTGTATGGGGGGTACCCTATGAGATTGCTGTAATGACTAACCTAACGCATGACCACCTAGAATATCACGGGACATTCGAGCGGTATCGTGATGCGAAACGCAGACTATTCAAGATTGCAAACAAGCACGGCTTACGCTATGGGGTAGTGAACGCTGATGATGAAAACCATCCGTACTTCGCTTTAGCAATCGCTAACGTAGAAACCTATGGTATTTCTAGTGGTGATGCTCGGGCTACACATATTAAGCCCACTAAAAACGGTACAAAGTATACCGCTATAATTGGGAAAGATAGGTATTCTGTTACTCTTTCTATACCTGGCCAATTTAATGTATACAACAGTTTAGCGGCATTAACTGTTGGACGAAAGTTAGGGTTATCTAGGAAGCAAATAGAAACAGGCCTTGCTAAGCTCACTGACGTTGAAGGACGTATGAATCGCATAGATGAGGGGCAGTCATTTGGGGTATTGGTGGATTTTGCGAGCACCCCCGACGGGTTCGAAAAGTTTTTTACCAGCGTACGACCTCTTGTGAAGGGGAAGCTTATTGCGGTTTTTGGCTCCGCGGGGCGTCGTGATGAAAATAAGCGTGCAGCGCAGGGTGAAATAGCGGGTCATTTTGCTGATGTTGTAGTTGCAACAGAGGAGGATAATCGTGACGAAGATGGTGCGAAGATTCTTGAAGCCATCGCCGAAGGCGCGGCGCGCGAAGGCAAGACGGTTGGGGTAGATCTATTTCTTATTGATGATCGTGAAGAAGCGATAGGGTATGCCATGACGTTAGCTAAGGGTGCGGACGATATGGTAGTGCTTCTTGGTAAGGGGCATGAAAAAACAATTGAACGGCTTGACGGTGAGTATCCATGGGACGAGGCGGAGATTGCCCGAACCGCACTTCGGGCATTAAAAACAGAGGAACCAAAGGCCAAAACTAAGAAGCGCACGTAAACTAGTAGTAATAATCGCCGGTACGTTTGTAATAGATGTGGCGGTGTGCCCGCTCGCCAAATTTGACCCAAGCAGTGTAGCGCATAGGTGATACAACTAGATCATAACACCCAATGTAGTCTACGACATTTTTACTAAAAGATAGTTTAAATCGCCCTACGCCATAGTGGGGGTGATCGGTGTTATGTATTTCGTCGCTAGGTGGAGAGCCGCAAAAATCATGAAGTGTTGCACCTTTTGATTTTGCCCATTTTATTACCTCCCACTGGAGTAGATGACTTGCGCCGTATGCAGTGCGCTCACGCACAGATGCCCCGTCTTTATAGGTGCTCTTTGCTCCAAGCGTCATTGCGTAAGCCCCTGCAACAACTTCACCCTCGTAGTAGGCAAAAAAAAGCTGTCCAAGACCCGCTTTACTGAACGTTTGCCAAAAGAAACGGTAGTAGACTTGGTTTCTAATGCCGAACTGCCCTTCCGCAGTACCCTTTAATAGGTCGTACATTGTGGCGCAGTTTTTAACTGTGGTGGGGACTTGTTTGATGGTTACCCCATCGCGTTCCGCTCTGCGAATAGCATGGCGCCCCTTTTGGGGTAGGGAGGTGAGTAGCTCTTCTGGTGATGCTGATATGTCCAGGGTTATCGTAGATGGATTTGGGATAATTGCTTTTGCTGGTTTTAATCCGCTTCGCTCAAGGCTGGGTTGCGATGACTTTTCAAGCTCGGATTCAATACGCACAACAAAGGCGTGCGCCTTACGCGCAAGCGGTTTGATAGCCTTGAGCACCTCGCTGAGTTCTTTAGTAGAGGTAACACCTGGCCCCTTTGGCAGATACCAGAGTGTGCCAATAGGTGGTGTATTTTTTTCAAGTACAGTTACGGCATACGAGCCGGCGACAATATATCGCGGCATGTACTGAGTGAGTTTTTTAATTTCACTATATTCGTAAGTAGAGAAGATATTTCCCCCGTCAGGATTTTGTAGGATTAACGTATCCCAATTGGCAATTTCATCAGTGGTAGCGTAGCGGGCGTTCATTACCACTTATTGTACCGCATATTACTGGTTTGTGCGGTGTCGTGAGATATACCTATGTCGTTGGTTGATCTTTGCGTGAAAGGTAATCAATTTCCTTGATAATCTCTAGGAGTGCTTCAGCCTTACGCTTTTCGTCGGTAATCGCTTGGGCGGCGGCGTGCGCGGGAGCGATGAGCGATGAGTCATCGGTACTTCGGATAAGCATTAAGTAGGTGTTGAACTTCTCCTCAACAGGGAGATCGACACGGTCAATGAGAGGGCGAAGCTCTTCAAGGGCGGCATTCTTTATGCCTTCAAGGCCAGTGTCAGTTTGCACTGGTGCGGACGGCGGTGTCTCTGGTGTTGCGGGCGCTTCTGTAGTTGGTGGCGCCGTGGGTGTAGGTGCAGGTGTTGGCGTGTTGGGAGTCGGGAGTACCACTGGTGGAACCGCTGGGGTTGTGGTCGATGCAGGAGTTTCTTCGAATTGCATCTCTGGTTCTGCGGGAGGAGTAGGGGTGTCAGGCTCGTCTGGAGATATACCAGCAAGTGCCTTTGCGAGCTCTTGGTCATCGCTAATTGGTTGTGTTGATACGTTATCCGGAGTAATATCCATTGCCCACCCTCAGTTAAAACCTTTATGCTTATTTAGAAATACTGTACCATAGATACAGATTGGTGGGAATAGATATGGCAGATATATTAGATGATATAAACGTAATTCAACAAAAAGACCCTGCTGGTGCTTTGCGGGTTATTGCCTCTCAGTACGAACAGGCAACGGCTGATGTGCGCGTATGGAACGGTGAGCATGACGACCGTGAGATTACGAGCATTGTTGTTACGGGTATGGGTGGGTCGGCCTTGGCAGCCTTAATTGCCAAGGTGGTGCTCCAGCCAGAGCTCACGATTCCTTTTGATATTATTCGAGGGTATGAACTCCCTCACTATGTAAATCGTCATACTTTGGTCGTTGCAAGTAGCTATTCTGGGAATACCGAGGAAACACTTGCCACCCTTGAACAAGCGGAGAAGTGCGGCGCACAGCTAGCGATATTAGCTTCGGGTGGAACACTTATAGACCACGCGGGTAGTTTTGACATTGCCCATGTTACCCTGCCGGGTGGTATGCAACCGCGCATGGCAACGATTAGTAGCCTACGAGGGTTGTTTGCTCTTCTTGCTAACTTCGGGGTTATTTCAGCGCAGTGGGGGGAAGACCTTGAACATCTTTCTAGCTGGCTTAGGCAAGAGACAGACACATGGCTACCAGAAATACCAACAGCCGAAAACTACGCAAAACAGATTGCCCTTGAAACCGAGGGGAAGATACCAGTATTTTACGGCACGCCACTTACTGCCCCGTTGGCGTATAAGTATAAGATTAGTTGGAATGAAACTGCAAAAAATGTGGCATTTTGGAATGAATACCCAGAGTTCAACCATAATGAGTTTATGGGGTGGACTTCTCATCCTATAGAAAAACCGTTTGCGGTGTTTGATATCACTGCGTCGTTCGATACACCGAGGATACTCCAAAGGGTAGAGCTAAGCGATAAACTTCTAAGCGGTAAGCGCCCTCAAGCAAAGGGCTTGCAGCTTCGAGGCGACACGGTCATGGCGCAGTTGTTATGGGGGGCTATTTTAGCCGACTTTGCAAGTACGTATGCGGCCATTCTTAATGGTGTTGACCCAACCCCAGTCGTTCTTATAGAACGTCTTAAGAAAGAGCTTGCTGACAATCCGCGTTAGTTGTAGTGGCGTAAAGCGGCGATAGGGTCTTTTCTGGCCGCTCGTGCTGCGGGGTAGATACCAAACATGACACCGGTGACTACCGATAACCCTAGGGCAATGCCTGCAATTTCCCAGGTAAATACTGCATCAAATGTCAGTAGCATACTGACACTAAAGGCTATACCGTAGCCAAGCAGATACCCGAAAACCCCTCCGAATATACTGAGCACGAGTGACTCAATTAAAAACTGATAGACGATATCGCTATTTGTTGCTCCTAGTGCTTTTCGAATACCTATCTCACGAGTACGTTCAGCAACGTTTACTAGCATAATATTCATAATGCCTATACCCCCTACAAGAAGTGATATAGCTGCTATGGCCACTGAGACGCCTGCTATGGCGGTAAATATCCTTCCGGTTGGTTGAGCAATCTGCTCGCCAGTAAGGATACTAAAATCGGCTTGACCGTAGTGATTTTTTAATAATGCTTTATTAAGCGAGACGACAATTGTGTTCAAGTGGGTGACCGAGTCTGCCTTAATGTTAATTTGTTGGATAGCGTTTACCCCTCGGTTAAGCGTCTCGCCGCTATCAGTCGTAACAATAAGAGCGTTATCGAAGTCGATATTATTGTAGTTGATGGGGTCGTTGGTTCGGGATAGTACCCCAACTACGGTAAATGACTGATCCTTTACTTTTATTGTGCGACCAACAGCCTGGTCGGTGCCAAGAAGGTCTACCGCCAACTGTGTGCCGATAACGGCAGTAGGGTGCGCTAAGTTGGGGTCAAGAAATTCTCCTTCTTCAAGTTTTAGGTCACTGATAAGAGCGAGCTCTTGAGTGGTAGCGACGATAGGGGTGTTTATAACTGCTCGCTCGCCTGACTGGGCTGTGCTCTTCAGTACCATCAGCGGAGCGGCTGCCTCTACGTGCGGTGTCTCGCGTATTGTCTTGAGGTCGTATTTTGTTAGGCTACTGCTAGCGAACTGAGCGCTTGTAAGGTTTGATACTTCCTCTTCA
>DODJ01000038.1 GCA_003545655.1 Candidatus Saccharimonadota bacterium | reverse complement strand
GGAGGAGTACCCAAGTGGCTGAAGGGGACGGTTTGCTAAATCGTTAGTCTGGGGAGACCTGGAGCGGGAGTTCGAATCTCCCCTCCTCCGCCAAGTAAGAAGCGCCCGTTACGGGTGTTTTTTATTTGCTTCGCCGGAGAACGCTCATGCTATACTAGCAGTAGTATGGCAGATCAAAACCAGCAAAATTATTGGCAACCGCCTGAAGAGGAAACGCCAGTTGAAGCTCCTTTAGAGGCACCGGTTGAAGGTGAAACCCCTGTTGCTGAGCCGCTGCCCCTTGAGGACACCCCTGATAACCCCCCTATCACTTGGACAGCGCAGGAGTATGTTCACCTCGATAAAAGCCCGCTGTGGTTTATTATTTTTGCAGTCGTGGTATTAGGCTTAATTGCGGTAGACATCTTCTTGCTGCGTTCTTGGACGTTCTCGGTGCTGGTAGTGGTTATGGCGGTAGCGGTAGTTATTTACATTCGTCGTCCCCCACGCACGCTTACGTATGCACTTAGTCCGGTTCAGGGGCTATATGTGGGTGAGCAGCTCCACCACTTTGATGATTTCAAGTCGTTTGGGCTTATTCGCGACGGTGAGCATAACTCTATTATGCTCATTCCACGTAAGCGGTTCTCGCCAGGTGTTTCGGTGTATTTCCCCGAGGAAGCTGGTGAGCGGATTGTGGACATTTTAGGCCAGCGCCTTCCTATGGAAGAGCTAAGGCTTGATGTTGTTGACATTATTGTGCGCAAGTTACGGCTGTAACGCTAGATTTTTCTCTGTTAGCATGCTACAATAGCCGATGTTCGCTTTGGTAAAACAAAGCCGAAGGCACCTTCTAGTTACAAAGATACGCCTATTATTTTTAATGGTAGGCATATCTTATGCACCCGTAGCTCAGCTGGATAGAGCGTCGGCTTGCGGAGCCGAAGGCCATAGGTTCGAATCCTGTCGGGTGTACCAAGAAATGAAGACTACTTTTGTAGTCTTTTTTTCTTGGTCTGTTCGATTAGATTTGAGAACCGTTTTTGCGAAGCAAAAGTAGGTGCGGCGTAGTGAATGAAGTGAGTGAAAAGTTTACTTTTCTGAACGAATGAACGGAGGAGTAGCTTGCTACGATATCCTGTCGGGTGTACCAAATTAGAATTTGTAACTTCCTATCTATTATTTTGGTTCTGATAATATAACTAACCAGAAATGAAATAGGAACAAAAAAAGACTCCAATTTAGGAGTCTTTTTGCTTTAGTACCTACTAAAGATATGATTCAAGTGCAATGAGTGCCTGACCACTCTTAGTCCTGTGATCGCCCAAGTCATCACCCCTGCCCGCATCTCGTCGATGTTTAATAAGTGCATTCGCAAAGTACGATACAGGATCTGTTTGAGGATTACCTGGTTCACCGCCGTGAACAGTAGTGCTACTAAGTAAGACCCTGTCTACGGAACCACCCTGTCCAAATGGCAGCGCATCACCTATCGTTAGACTTACGTCTTCGTCGGTATGAGGAAGCTCTTTTGCTATAATTCCACCATTATCTTGCGAAAGACTATCCATGACGGAAATCGCTACGCCGTTCAAGACCAAGTAAACGTTTGGCTGTTCTTTATCGTCGACTTTCTCTTGTACGACTGCAACTTCACCAGGCTTAAAAGCATCTTTTATATTCACATTTTTTCCTGTATCAGTGAATAGCTTACCCTCTCGAAAGCCGCCGCCTACTGAGTATGACTCAATACTGTCAGGTTGTGCGCTGATTTTTTCGGGTGATGATTGAGGGTATTCGCTCATTTGTTAAAGAGTCCTTTTTTGTTTTGAATGAATCTATACAAAACTTTATCACACTTACGCTTAAATGTCAATAGCTCAGCCGACCAAGGCCGTTCTTATCTCGTTCACTACGCTATACCAAGACTTTATATAAAAACCACCTCTGTAATAAGGGAAATTTTTTGATTGAAAAGAAAAACAGTACAATGAAGATATGAATATAGTCTTGTTTGGTGATAGTCACCTGGGTAGATTCGGCAAAAGATTCATTGATCAGCTAGAGGGTCTTATAGATAACTCGATAGTTTACAATTGTGCCGCTGGTGGCTTTACTTCCAACGACGGCGTGAGGCGCGTCGACTACATAGCACGTCTTAAGCCTGATGTCGTCATTTTCTCGTTCGGGGGGAACGACGTCTCGCCGTGGAAAGAGGTGGTTGCAGAGTCTGTTTTTCTTAGCAATATGCGTAGGATATTTGAAGCATTTCCCGATTCAAGTAAACTACTCTTCACCTCCCCGGATGTTGCTGTTGCTAATCAGGATCAAGCCAATATCTACAACAACTCCATCCATACCTACCGGGAGGCACTAGAGCCAATTTGTGAAGAATTAGGTGTCTTAATTGTCGATGGTAATGACACTGTTCGAGACCTACAGGGAGACTATCACGAAGATGACGGAGTTCATATGAACAAAAATGCCTACAGGAACTTAGTTAATCAGCTTGCGAAAACTATAACATTGTTTTGACTTGCTCTACCGTGCTGTACTAAGTAATCACGAAGTGAACTACTCCCTAAAGGAGGTATTTTCGTGGTAATATAAGCATAAGTATGAAAAAAACAAACAATACCCCAACATTACGACACAAGATAACCACTATTTTCGGCTATGCTTTATTTGGAGCTGTTGTACTGTCATTTCTACTCACAACGGTGGTACCGATGGTATCGGCACTTCAGTATACAACAGCGCGTCATGCTAATATCATCGTGTTGATTATTGTCTTCGCCGTCGCTTTGATTCTTCCTGCGCTCGCGTCGTATCTTATTGGCGATACGTCAACGAACTCTAAAAAGGAAACACTCCATCGCTACAATGGGGTGCTGTTTGGCTTCGCAGCCTACTGGGTGGCGATGCTTATGAGTTGGGTTGGGTTTAGTACGGTGTTTGGTGTAAGTGATCAATCATTTCCCGTGCCGCTTATTGCTACGAACGTGGCACCTGTCGTTCTTACGATATTTATCATGACTATTCTTGCTTTTGCCTTCGCGAAAAAGCAAAAGAAAAATACATCAGCACTTCAATACTTGCCGTATCAAATTCTCCTTACCGTCTCGGTGGTCGGGGCTTTTGTTGCTCCGTATATCAGCGAAGCTCCGTATGTGAGCTTCGACGGTGCTGGATGGCTTGTTATTCCTGCTATAGCTGTTGGAATCGCATACGCGGTACTGCGAAATCAGAAGATGAGCAGATTTGCGCTACTTTCTGATGCGATCATTGTTATGACTATCGGTTGGGTTTCTATATGGATTGCCGACTCGTTTGTGGGTATGTTACAGGTACCATACCCTTTAGCAGACATCCCTAGTTATATTATTGGGTTGATAGTGTTTAGTACCTATCTATTCCTTCGAGTCCGCAGGCGATAGACCTCCCGGGGTCTTAAACCCCTATAGGCTTTACTAACCCCATCGCTAACTTTATAGATGGGGTTTATATATTGGGTGCTTAGGTTGTTTTCTTTGCGGTATTATAAACCTATGCAACGTATCGAAGGCCCAGAGTTTAAAAAGATAGAACAATATTTTCGCCAAGCGGCTGATGTGGCAAGAACGGCAACCTGTCATAAAGCACACTGTGGGGCGGTGATTGTAAACGATGATACCGTGCTCGCGACCGGTGCAAACTCGCCTGCTGGAGGCCTTGAGTCGCAACGCTTGTGCGATGCTACGATGAACACTATGGAACGGCCAAAGTACGATAAAACCTGTTGTGTGCATGCCGAATGGCAGGCGATCCTACGC
>DODJ01000012.1 GCA_003545655.1 Candidatus Saccharimonadota bacterium | reverse complement strand
CGTGCTTGTTTTTGCGCATTATGGGTAAGAACGGCTTTTTGGCGGGCTTTTTTCCAGCCGTCTTGCCGGTTTTTCATAAGCTGGGTTCGAGCTGCTTCGGTTAAGGGGATATCCTTGAACCAACCTGACAAGGTAGAACGAGGAATACCAAACTCTCGCTCGATAACTGTCATAGAAACTCCTAGCTTACGAAGTTCGCGGGCTTTTTCTTTGTATTCGAACCACTTAGATATCACAGTATTATTATATCGTACTTGTAGATAGGAGAACAGTATCTGTTAAGTAATGATGTGCTAAGGTTTGTGAAAGCTTCAGCAAAATGATCTTGCCGGTTGTTGTCGGTGCGCCTACTAGTGTTAGCTCTGGGGGTGTGGTATACTGCAACTGAACGCTGACGCGGCCTAACCACCCGCTGAGTTCCGTGGAGGTTACCTGTGCGATAACGGGTATCACAAGTAAAACGTCCGGTGGAACCGTCCACGCCCACGCGCGGACCCGAGACATGCGATAGAAGGCTTTAAGGTATTAAACCCGACATCGCATGTTTCTTTTTATAAATTACCCAAAAGGAGAGCGATTATGGGCCACACAGAAGAACATCTACACGCCATGCGTCACAGCTTAGCGCATATTACCGCCAGTGCGGTGAAAAAACTATGGCCCGAGGCGAAGTTTGGTGTTGGGCCGGTAGTAGAGAATGGCTTCTACTACGACATTGACCTTGGTGAGCAAAAAATTTCCGAGTCGGATTTTAAAAAGATCGAGAAAGAAATGCGTGCCGTCATTAATCAGGCACAAGAGTTCGAACGGTTTGAAATGCCGGTCGACCAAGCAATCGAGTGGGCGCGTGAAAATGGGCAACCGTACAAAGAAGAGCTTTTAAATGATTTAAAGCGTTCGGGTACGACTATTGCTAAAGACCTTGATGCCGATGAACTTGGCCTCGCTGCGGATGGCGATGCTGCGGTAGAGAACGTGTCGTTTTACAAGAACGGCCTATTTGTTGATTTGTGTCGTGGCCCGCACGTGGCGAATACCAAAGAAGTGGGAGCGTTCAAACTTATGCGTGTCGCCGGTGCCTATTGGCGCGGTAAAGAGGGAAACGCCCAAATGCAGCGCTTGTATGGGGTGGCGTTTGCTACCCAGGAAGAGCTTGATACATACCTTACTATGCTTGAAGAAGCTAAGGCACGCGACCATCGTAAGCTTGGCCGCGACCTTGACTTGTATACTGTTTCACCACTGGTTGGTGCGGGCCTTCCGTTATTCACCCCGCGCGGTACGGTACTTCGCGATATTGTGGCGCAGTATTCAAACCAGCTTCGGCAAAAGTATGGTTTTCAAAAAGTATGGACTCCGCATATTACGAAAAAAGACTTGTATGAAACCTCGGGCCACTGGGCGAAGTTCGGTGATGAACTTTTCCTGGTAACGAGCCAAGAAACCAGCGACGATTTTGCGCTGAAGCCTATGAACTGTCCGCACCACACCCAAATTTACGCTTCGCAGCCGCGTAGTTATAAGGATATGCCGGTGCGTTTCCTTGAAACGACTACCGATTACCGCGACGAGAAAACCGGTGAGCTTGGTGGCCTTAATCGGGTTCGCTCGCTGACACAAGACGATAGTCACGTCTTTGCCCGGCCTGATCAGATTGAGCAAGAAATTAATAATTTGTTGGCTTCCGCCCGTGAACTATACGAAACGATTGGCATGAAGCTGCGGGTGCGCTTGAGTTACCGTGATGATGGCGAGGGGTACTTAGGTGAACCTGCGCTGTGGGCTTCGGCGCAAGAACAGCTAAAGCAGGCGGTGATTACCAACGAGCTTGAATTCTTCGAGCAAGAGGGTGAAGCGGCCTTTTATGGCCCGAAGATCGACTTCATGGCGACTGATGCGATTGGTCGCGAACATCAAGTCGCCACTGTGCAGCTCGACTTTGTGCAACCAGAGCGCTTTGGCCTCACGTACACCGACGCCGAGGGTAACGCCGCGCAACCAGTGATGATTCACTGTGCGTTGCTTGGTTCGATCGAGCGCTTCCTAAGTGTGTTTATTGAACACACCGCTGGCTGGTTTCCGTTTTGGGCGGCGCCTGAACAACTGCGTATTTTGACTATTAACGATACAGTCCTTAGCTACGTTGATGAAATCAAGGCGGTGTTGAATGATACGGTGTTAATGGCACCCGTGAAGTATAACGAGCTTCGTTACACGGTAGATACCCGTAATGAAAGCCTTGGGAAGAAGATTCGCGAGGCAACTACCGGAAAGATCCCTGTACAACTTATTGTTGGCCCTAAAGACGCTGAAGCCCGCGAAGTGAGTGTCCGCACGCAGGGTGGGGAAGATAAGGTGGCGTTGGACGATCTGGCTGAGTATTTGAAGGGGATGTAGATCGTGCGCCGTTTAGTAATCGCTATTGACTGTGACGATGTGCTTGTTGCGACTACGCCATTTTTTATCGATGCGTATAACAAGCAGTATGGCACGAAGGTGACCCTTGCCGATGCGCACGGCGTCGACGAAACTGTATGGGCTGCGCCGCAGGATGTGGTGAATGAGCGTATAGCTAAGACAATGGCCACTAAAGAATACGCAGAGCTCGGTCCCACAAAAGAAGAGGTGGATATTTTGACGGAGCTCTCAAAATACCACGAGCTTCATATGGTAACTGCGCGTCGGCCGGAAGAAGAAGCTTTGACACAGAATATGCTCGACCGCGATTTACCGGGTGTTTTTACTTCGATGGAGTTTGTGGGCTGGACTGGTTCAAAAGGCGATGTATGTAAGCGCATTGGTGCCGATATTCTTATTGATGATAACGCAAGACACCTACACGGGGCGATACAACAGGGACTACCTAAAAATGGAGCGATTCTTTTTGGGGCATACGATTGGAATAGTGCAAGCTCAACCCATGAACACCTTACTCATTGTACGACGTGGTCTGCGGTGAAGCGTCGTGTTGATGAAATTGCTTCTTCGGAGGTGTAATGGCGGCTTTAAGCGAATTCAAACAGAAAGTTGAGCTGCTTATGGCTCAAGTCCCTGCCGGTAAGGTAACCACGTATGGTGATTTGGCGGCACTTGCAGGACATCCGTACGCCTCGCGCGTGGTGGGCGGTATGGCGCATTATGGTAATCCAGGCTTACCGTGGCACCGATTAGTGAACCGCTTTGGTGGGTTGGCGTCGGGCTATCATGGCGGTCGGCGTGCGCAGGCAGAGCATCTTGTTGCAGAGGGCGTTACGTGTACGGAAGATAGAGTAGATAATTTTGAGGACATACGATGGCGACCCCTGTAAATAGTAAGAGTACAAATAGTGTTCATAAGGATGTACCCCTTGTGGTGATAGTGGGGCCAACCGCAAGTGGTAAGTCTTCGATAGCAATGCGTGTCGCCGAGACGTACGGGGGTGAGATTATTGCTGCCGACTCGCGTACTGTCTATAAGGGTATGGATATTGGCACGGCAAAGCCGAGTGTTCAAGACAGGAAACGAGTGCCGCACTGGGGGTTAGATTTGGTCGAACCTGGCGAGGTATTTACGGCTGCTGATTTTAAACGATATACCTATGAAAAGATTGCTGAAATACGTGCGCGTGGCCATGTACCGATACTTGTTGGGGGTACGGGGCTGTACGTTGACGGGGTGGTGTTTGACTATCAATTTGGGGCAAAAAATGAACACGTACGCGCTAAATTTGCTGACGCATCGCTCGAAGAGCTAAAATCATATTGTTATTCTAACAACATAAAATTACCGGAAAATATCATGAATCGTCGCTACGTGCTGCGCGCTATTGAACAACATGGCGTAAATGATAACAGGGGGAAATATCCACTTCCGAACACTATTATAGTAGGAATTACAACAAGTTCTGAAGAGCTACGTACACGAATCACCCAGCGCGCTGAACAGTTATTTGAAATGGGAATGGTTGAAGAGGCAAAAATATTGGGCGAAAAGTATGGCTGGGATAGTGAGGCAATGACCGGAAATATTTATAAATTAGTACACCACTTTTTGGA
>DODJ01000076.1 GCA_003545655.1 Candidatus Saccharimonadota bacterium | reverse complement strand
TCGCAACGAAACTTAGTGCGGCTGAAACCGAAAAAGCGCTTGAAATTGTAGTGGCTACAATTGGCGCAGTCCCACCTGTTTTTGCGGGAACTTCGGCATTTCGCCTCCCTGTTGGGTCACTTAACCCTAGTAAAACTGGGGATAAACGTTGGTATTTTTACACCTAAAAATGTCTAGACATGCGCTATATGTGGCGTATAATACTTAAACATAAGCACTACAAAATAAAGGGGATCAACAAACATGAGCGTAAATGCAAACACAATCATCAAAGACAACATGAGCCTCGACGAGAAGCTTGCTGCTATCGACGCAATGATGGCGAACGCCGTTGCGAATGCACAAACAGACACCTCTAATAGCGCCTCAGACGCACCAGTTGACCCGGCTGACTTTACGATGTGTCTTGGGTGTCAATAAGCGTTAGGTAACAACAAAATATAAAGAAAAGGGGCGCTTGCCCCTATCTTTTTATGAAGGAGAAGGTATGCGGGCAGAAATAGAAGTGAAGTTCATCGACATCGACATTGAAGACATTAGGAGACGGCTTCGTGTTGCTGGTGCGCATCTTGAGCACCCCATGCGCGCCATGAAACGGGCACTTATAGAGGAAGATCATCACGCGAAAGAACACTCATTTATACGTATACGCGACGAGGGCGATAAGATAACTCTTACGTTTAAACGACGCACGAAATCTGATAAAGCCACAACTATTGATAGCACCCATGAACTTGAAACAACCGTGGGCGATTTTGACACCACCGTAAAGATATTTGCAGAGGCTGGCTGGGAATACACTACCTTTCAAGAAAGTCGCCGCGAAACATGGCGCCTTGGTGAGGCTGAGGTGGTGATCGATGAATGGCCATGGATTAAACCGTATATTGAAATTGAGGCTAGCACAGAGGCTGAAGTGCGTAAAGCCGCAAGCACACTCGGGTTCAACTGGGATGACGCGGTATTTGGTTCGGTTGATGTTATTTATAACAAAGATTTCCCGCAAATGACCGTAAGAGGAGTTATTGATATTAGAGAGGTGCGTTTCGATAGTCCTGTACCAAAGGCGTTTATCGGTAAGTAAATTACTATACTATGTATAGTATACGGTCGAAAGGTGTATAATAAGAGTATATGAATACAACGCTTCTTATTTTCGGTATTACCGGCGATCTTAGTCGGCGTAAATTACTTCCGGCGCTTCAAAGCATACAAAATGATACTCCTGATACTGTGCAGCGCATTATTGGTGTTTCGCGACGAGAAGTAGATATCGAAGCACTCCTTAAAGAAGCAACTGGTACGTATGACCTTGCGACAAAGACAAGCGTCTTTACGATGGATCTTGCCGACAGTTCAGCCTACGGCTGCTTAAAGGACTATATTAACCTTCCTGATAATGAGCAGCTGGTGATTTATCTTTCGGTGCCGCCAGGCGCCGCAGCGGATATCGTCGACTTTCTAGGTGAAGCTGGCCTAAATACCCCTAATGTAAAAATTATGTTTGAAAAACCGTTTGGGTTTGACCTTGCTTCGGCGGTAGAGTTTATTGATCGTACAAGCAGGTATTATACTGAAGATCAAATTTACCGCATTGATCATTATATGGGTAAGGAGCTTGCGCAGGAGATTCTTCGGGTACGCCGTGACGTGCAGAACCACCATCATACATGGAGTGGCGCATCTATCGCAACTATTCGCATTGTTGCTTCGGAAAAAATTGGTATTGAAGGCCGCGCGCAATTCTATGAGCAAACCGGCGCGTTGCGTGATTTTTTACAAGGTCACCTGATGCAACTTCTCTCACTCCTACTGATTGACACCCCTGGCGCGTCAGGCCTCCCCAAAGAGCGCCTAAAGGCATTACAGCAGCTTAAGCCAGCAGATCCGTCAAAAGCCGCTCGTGGCCAATATGAAGGCTACCAGGATGAGGTGCAAAACCCGGGGAGCGTTACCGAAACCTACGCCTCATTAACACTTGAAAGTAGCGACCCTAAATGGCAAGGGGTGACATTGCAGCTTATTACCGGCAAGGCGCTTGATACAAAACGCTCGTACATACAAATCTTGTATAAAGATGGCAGCGAAGAGATCTTTGAAGAAGGGAAAGTGCTTCCTGATGGCGCAAAGGCAATGGACGCCTATGAACGAGTGCTTTTGGCGGCAATAGAGGGCGAAAAAGATATCTTTACAACGAGTGATGAAGTGCTGCGTGCTTGGCATATCGTCGCCCCCGTACAGCGGGCGTGGGCGATGGATACGACCGACCTCACCCTATATCCTAAGGGTACCTCACTTACCCGCTATATCTAGTGTAGTGAAAATACTACAACACCATACCTATAGCGCGACGTTAGCCAACAATGCTACAATGAAATCCCATGGAGGTAACAACTAACATGGGGAATACACAAAAATATATCTTTGTAACTGGGGGTGTGCTTTCCGGGGTAGGTAAAGGCATCACTGCGGCGAGTATTGGTGCAATCTTGCAAGCCAAGGGGGCTAACGTCTCTATTCAAAAATGTGACCCGTATCTTAATGTAGATGCGGGTCTTTTGAACCCTCGCGAACACGGCGAGTGTTTTGTCACTAAAGATGGTGCTGAAACCGATCTTGACCTTGGGCACTACGAGCGGTTCCTAGACATTGAACTGACGCAAAAAAACGCCACGCTTTCGGGTCGGCTGTTAAGCCAGCTTATCGCCGATGAGCGTGCCGGTAAATTTAACGGACAAACCGTGCAGCTCGTGCCACATTTAACGGGGGCTATCAAGGATGCTATTGCTGAGGCAGGTAAGGGTTCGGATATTCATATTGTTGAGGTTGGTGGCACGGTAGGTGACTACGAAGGTCTTAGTTTTGTAGAGGCGATTCGTGATTTCGCAACTCGTGTAGGGCGTGAGAATTGCTTGTACGTTCACGTAGTATACGTGCCATTTATTCAGACTAGTAAGGAGTTTAAATCAAAACCAGCACAAAATGCACTGAACGACCTACGTGGCTTCGGTATTGTGCCAGACTGTGTGGTGGTACGTACCGATGATCCAGCGCCGGGCGATATTGCGGCAAAAATTGCGCGCTTTAGTGGTGTGCCAGACGACTCAGTGATCCTTCTTTCTAATGCACACACTGTGTATGAGGTACCACTTACCATTCATGCCAGTGGTATTAACGCGGTACTCGAGCGTTTTACGGGTATTACCGCTAAGCCAGACCTTTCAAAATGGCGTGCACTAGCTGAAGCGCAGGAAACGCGGTTCCCTAAGACGGTGAAGATTGGTATGGTGGCGAAATACCTAGACAACGAAGACACGTACATATCGGTTGTAGAAGCGTTGAAAGCAGCCGCTTGGCATGAACAGGTAAACCTTCAATTAGAGTGGGTGAGCGCCGAGGAAGGCAACGATACCGACCTTGAGGGGCTTGACGGTATTTTAGTTCCTGGTGGGTTTGGTAAGCGAGGTATTGAGGGCAAGGTTCAGGCAGCAACCTATGCACTCGATACCAAAAAACCCTACCTAGGGCTTTGCCTTGGGCTTCAAGTAGCCGTTATTGCGGCGGCGCGAAAAAGCGGTCTAAAAGACGCCAATAGTA
>DODJ01000071.1 GCA_003545655.1 Candidatus Saccharimonadota bacterium | reverse complement strand
CAAAAGGCGCTATTTGCCGTGTTTGGGGTAAGTATTTTTACCATAAAGCTACCATCGCTACTACTTGCACTCGTATCGGCACTCGGCCTTATTATGCTCCTCCGTCGATGGTTCAAACCAAATATTGCCGTGCTTGCCTCGCTTATTGCGGTGTCTACCGGACAATTTCTCTTCATTGCCCAGTCAGGCACACCAAGCATTCTGTACGTGTTTTGGCCAATCGTTCTATTACTTCTAGGTACGCAAATTACTCGGGTCAAAAAGTTGCGTTTTCTATGGAAAGTGGTGTTCATGGTGGCTGCGGGGCTTAGCCTTTACACGCCACTAGCAATCTATCCTCTCGTGGCTATCCTTATTGCCATTGCGTTACACCCCCATCTGCGAAATGCCGTCAGAAGATTGTCGAATCTGCGGCTTACGATTGTTTCTATTATATTCCTCGCAGTAATAGCACCTTTGGCGTACCTTATTATCAGTTCGCCTTCGCTCGCTATCACGCTATTAGGGCTTCCGACAGTATGGCCTATCGACTTCATCGAAAACGCCAAGTTACTCCTTACTCAGTACTTTATGTTTTGGTCTCCAAGTGTTACGTATATTCTTACTCCAATATTCGGGCTTGGGTCGGTACTATTAATAGGACTTGGTACGTATCGGCTTATTCGTACACGTGAAACCACCCGAAGCTACCTCGTTATCGCCTGGCTCCTCTGTCTTAGCCCTATACTACTTCTTAATCCTTCTTACACATCGGTGATGTTTGTGCCCTCTATTTTACTTTTGGCAGCAGGCCTTACGAGCCTTATTGGGTATTGGTACAGGTTATTTCCACTCAACCCGTATGCGCGCATCGCGGGGCTTATCCCTATAACGCTACTTGTTGGAGCACTCATTCTTACGGGGTTAAGCAGGTATGCCTATAGCTATCACTACAACCCAGAGGCGGTATCACTGTACTCGCGGGATAGTGCGCTTATACCGTCTGGTACTACAGAAATTATCGTTGGCAACGGCGAGAGGGCCTTTTATACGGCACTCAGTACCTACAAAGATTTTACCGTTGTTACGAGCCCAAGTAGTGATACATTCACCACAAGTCGCCAAGCGCATGCTCCATACGAGGGGTACGAAATTACGGAGATTGTAACTGATTCACGCCGTGAAAATGCCGACCGCTTCTATGTATACGAACGTGTACAACAGTAGTGTCGCGTGCTATACTACAACAAGTAAATACGGAGGAATAACCCTATGGCTTTTGACCAAATGAAAACGTTGAACAAACTGCGTAAAGCGCAGAGCGATTTAAAGAAAGAGATTATCGAAGTCGAGGCAGGCGACGAGGCAGTTATCGTGCAGGTAACGGGTGAACTTAAGGTGAAAAAAATTACCATCGACCCAGCACGTGTTGATGTTGATGATATCGCCGAACTAGAACACTGGCTAGAAATTGCGATACGAGATGGCCTCGCGAAGGCGCAAGAAGTAGCTGCCGAAAAGATGAAGCCCCTTATGGGCGGCCTTGGGAACCTTGGCCTTTAGAAGAAGGCCTTGTGGCGCGTTTACTTCCGATTGCACTTGAGAAGCTGATCGATGAACTCGGTCGGCTTCCTGGTGTTGGGCAGCGCACTGCCGAACGATATGCCTATTACTTGTTGCGAGCCGATCAGCGAATTAACGATAGCTTAGCAACAGCAATACACGACGTACATGCTCTTGTGAAGACATGCCCCGTAACATTTGCGCTTATCGACACCGATGAAGAGGTGTCACCATTATATAGCGACCCTAGTCGTGACAAGAAGCTTATTGCCGTAGTAGAAGAACCCCTAGATATTGTTGCCCTAGAGCGTACTGGGCAATTTAAAGGTACCTACCACGTGCTTGGTGGGGCGATGAGCCCTATTGATGGCATTGGGCCAGAGCAGCTACATATCCCTGAACTCTTAAAACGTATCGAAGAGGATGCCGTTGAAGAGGTGATTATCGCCACTAACGCGAGCGTAGAGGGTGAGTCTACTGCACTTTTCCTACAAAGGCACATCCAAGAAACCGGTAGTACCGTAAAAATGAGCCGTTTAGCACGCGGCATCCCTGTGGGTGTTGATTTAGAATACGCTGATCAAATCACGTTAAGCCACGCGCTTGAAGGACGACGCTTTTTATAATTTCTAAAAATGAAAAGGGCGGGCCTGTAGTCTCCCCGTAGGGAGTACAGACCCGCCGAAGCGGTACTACTCGGTCGACACTTCGTCGACGTTGTAGCAGTGCTGGAAAGCGTCCAGCTCGCCGACCTTCAGGGTCGTCGGGTTGGGGAGGATGACGTTGTAGTCGTCACCCTTGCTGGAGTTCTCGATGAGAACCCACTCGTACCCGAACTCATCGGGATACTCCACCCATCTGAGCACCACCCTGCAGCCGCCAGCGTTGGCGAAGTAGGTGGCACTGTCGCCGTATCCGAGCGCGCCACTCGAAGCGACGTAGCCCTGCTCGGTGACATCCGTGAAACCGCGCTTGGCGAGTTCATCGAGATTGATGTCAGGCTGACTCATTCCCGCGCAAGCGGTCAGAGTCAGAGCGGTGAGGGCGGCCACGCACGCCCCCAAGAACATGGTGAAACCCTTTTTGATCCCCATAATTATCATTATACACAATTAGTGTTAGTTTGTCAAGTTTATGTACATGCATATATACGCATAACGATAGATACATGCTAAAATAACAGAGATGGATACTACAAAAGCAAAACAATCACTCTCCGAAGCGCAAACTATAGTTGTCATTCAGGCTGAAAACCCTGACGGCGATAGCCTCGGAAGTGCCCTCGCCCTCGAGGAACTGCTTGCCGAAGCCGGCAAGGATGTCATCCTTTATTGCGCCATCGATATCCCTAAATACCTTCGCTACATCAAAGGCTGGGATAGGGTAGAAAAAGAATGGCCTACCAACGCCGACCTTGCTATTATTGTTGACACTTCGAGTAAAGCGCTTCTAGAACAATCGCTCGAAACCCCTGGGGTGCGTCATTTCTTGGAATCACACCCGGTTATAGTATTTGATCACCACCTTAACACTGAAGGTGACCTTCCCTTTGAAACTATTGCTGTTGTCGACCCCGAGGCCGTCGCCACGAGTGAAGTTATTTACGAGTTCGCTAAAGACATAGGCTGGGTAATCCCTCCGCAGGCAGCCGAAAACATGTTTGCGTCACTACAGGCGGATAGCCTAGGCCTCACCACACAAAATACCACCCATAAAAGCTACCGAACTGCAGCGGACCTCGTGGGGCTTGGGGCTGTGCCCGCCGACATTGAAAGTCGCCGCCGTGAGTACATGAAGAAACCGGCCGATATTTTGGCGTACAAAGGCCAGCTTATTAGCCGTATCGAGTACGACCTTGACGGCCGCCTTGCAACCGTCCATATTCCCTGGGAGGAAATAGAAGAATACAGCGACCGATATAACCCCAGCGTACTTGTACTTGATGAAATGCGCCTCGTGGATACCGTTGCTGTCGCTGTCGCATTAAAAACCTATCCCGACGGCAAGATTACTGGAAAAATACGCGCTAATATCCCTATTGCCGAGGATGTAGCCGGTTACTTCGGTGGGGGCGGGCATGGCTACGCTGCAGGCTTTAAGTTATTTGAGACCTACGA
>DODJ01000009.1:4307-5297 GCA_003545655.1 Candidatus Saccharimonadota bacterium | reverse complement strand
TGCATGTGTTTCTACTATAGCAGATATTATTTACTGCGCACCTATTGAGAATAACGACTCAATTTCTTGGTCGGTGAGGACGCGATTGTACATGCGGAGGTCATCGAGGGAACCTTGGAAATAGGTACTGCCACTACCTGTGCTGTAACGCGCCCCTACATGTAAGTCGGCGGCGCCTGCCGATGCCTTATGTGTATAATTACAGTCTGATTTTTTATCCCCGTCCACCCAAACGGTTTTGCGCCCTGTCTGGCTGGCAGTTTGATCTATGGTTGCTACAACGTGGTGCCAGGTATTACGGCTTGGTTCATTCACTCTATATAATGAAGTGCCGCTTTCTGGCCAGGCGCACTCATCAGCGCTACCAGTGCCAAAAACCAGAAAATTGTTATTTATAAAGAACACGTAGTCGGTGCTTGAGCTTGAGTCGGCTGAACGACGGCTTAAAAGAAAGCGAATGTCTGAGCTACTACTATGAGTTGCTACATACCAAAAAGAGATTGTTAGCTCGCCAACACTGTTGTTTAATACTATTGGTGTCTGTCCCGGGCTATCGATGCGATTATTGTTTCCATTGAATGCGTAGGCGCTACTGGCCTGCCCATTCTGCCCAGTGGTGGGGGTGGCGCCGTATAGAGTACTTTCTAGGGTACCTCCAACGTCATTAGGGGTGCCATTAAACGGCCACCATGCCACAAGTCCGTTGCCACTACCTGTGGTAGGCGTTTTATTGCCCGAGGTCGCGAAATAGTGAGTAGCATCGCTTTTAAGGTCAAGCGAGTATGAAGCGTATGTGCTTGAGGGCGTGTAGCTATAGGTATATCCCGCCGCCTCGGTGACCCCAGCCGTGCCGAGCGTGGCTGGGTAGACATCGTTATTTTGGACTTTATAAGCTTCAAGCTTTTTGACGACCTGGTTTACCTCACTTACCATTGCCGATGCTTTAGCGCGGTCCTGGATTCCGGTGTACGCCACAATAGTAATGGCCGC
>DODJ01000009.1:0-3912 GCA_003545655.1 Candidatus Saccharimonadota bacterium | reverse complement strand
GGTGCCCACATGCTTAAGGATAAGTATAGCGAGGCGGTGCGTATGGGTCAAATGTGTCTCTACGTGTTTATTTGGGATAGTGTCTTTGCAATGACGCGCCCTGACTTAGTAAGGCTAGTACCCGAGGAAAGAGTCGGTGTGTATACTTCGTGGCTTCACGCCTTGCTGTAGTAGTAGTTTTTTAGTCGACGTAACGAATCGAGGACTTCCTGAAAGATAGAAGTGTTGCGAGCTTTTTTGAGAGCCAACAGCTGCGCGAAATTCTTCGGGGTTTGTTGGATACGACGCGTTCGTAGCGTATTGTTCGGTTAATTTTTGGAAACTGTGCGGTTTACTATCGACGTGTATCAGTGTTGTAGTTACGTGAAGCGACTTAGTATGGGCGTACATAAGCATTGAACGAAACGGCGTAATGCCGATGCCCTGTGCTAAGAATACATACTCAGTGACGCCTTCTATAAAGGTGAAATTGAATAACGGGCCGAACAATAGTATTGAATCGCCACGACTCATGGTCATGAGCTTTTGTTTGTATCGACTACCTGTGTTTACGTGGGTCGTAATGGTCACATATTTTTCATCGGGCGATGACGATAGTGTAAACGGGTGCGGCAGGTAAAGCCCCGGGAGTATACATATGCCATGTTGGCCTGCCCTGTGTTTTAAGCCTTTAGGACGGGTAAAGTAAAATGTATAAACATCATCGCCCTCTAACTTCTTCTTGATAAACTTCAGTTTGTTGATAAGGCTCATAGTTAAATAATACTTTTAATTGGAATTATTACCAGTATAGTTTGGCGGTAGTTGCTTCTTTGCTTTTCTGTGGTGATTTTAAAGATAAGAAAAAGCACCCGAATTTCCATGGTGAAATTTTCGAGTGCTTTTTAATCTGCAGTTCTATTGTGGTGATCCCGCGGAGAATCGAACTCCGATTGCCAGGATGAGAACCTGGTGTCCTAACCGTTAGACGACGAGACCATGTGCGCAAAAAGTGGTGTTTGCTTGGTGTATTTTAACAAATACCCCCGTTTATGTCCAGCTATAGCAGGCTCGCCGCAAGCGTTCCTAAGGTAAGCCCGGCGGCAATAACAGTAATGAGGGTAAGCTTTACCCCGCCACTAAGCAAAGGGCTTACCCAAATGCGTAGAAGTGTGAAACTAAGTACGATACTTAGGATAAACATTCCCACTCCTACGGCAAGTACCGACTTAAGGGGGTCTATTTGATGGAGCGGAAAGGTAACGAGGAAAAGCCCCTGAATACTAATACCGAGAAGTGTTAGAAGCAATACAATGAACGGCCCAGCCTTTAGGGCGTGGGCATAAAATATGCGAAAAAGTGCGCGTACTGAGGCAAAGCTAATGGCGAGCCAAAGTATAAATCCGGCGATACCAGGAATAACCATAAGCTCGGCGTTGTCCTCGTTTGTAACGGCAAATAGCGTGGCAATAATACTTGCTGCAACGAAAAAAGGCAGCGGAAGTAGAAGGCCGATAGGAAGAAACTCTCCTCGGATACCTATTACTACCGCTTCGCGTTCGGCTTTTTTCTTGGCGTCTCGCGCTTCGGGCGTCATAATTTCACCTTCCCATTGCGGTTTCATAGAAGGGTACGCAGTTGAAAGTGAGCTGTGATCATCAAGTTGGGATACACTACCAAGCCTCGGATCGGTCGGCTCGGCAATAGATGGGCGGTGTTCCATTACTCCCCTATGCGTCCAGTTGCTGAATAACAGAAAGCAGTTTATTGGGCGTAATATCTGCCTTAATAAGGTACGCGTCGGCGTGGGTTTCCATGGCGGTGCGCGACTCTTCGTCTTGTTCGAAATTAGTGAAGACAATTACTTTTGAACGAGGGATGAGATCTTCGGAGCCGCGGAGTGATTCAAGTATTTCAGTGCCCCGTCGTTCGGGGAGCATAACGTCAAGAAGGATAAGGTCGTATTGCTTATTGCGCGCGGCAATCAGGCCATCGTTGCCGTCAATCATCCAGTCAACGTCGTAGCCGGCTTTCTTTAGGCTTCGCACGTACATCTCGCCGATAAAGCGGTCATCTTCAACGATTAAGATTGTTTTAATTGCCATAGCGCCCCTATCCCCTATACATGGTGTGATTTTTTATCCAGCCACCACCGTTTTCGCTGATTAATCCTTCAGTACCATTATTGCTCGTTTTAAGGCGGTCTGCAACCATTTTGTAGGTGGGGAGCGATACCGTAAAGGTAGATCCGTGGCCATCCTCACTACGGACGCTAATAGTACCCCCGTGCGACTCAACAATTGCCTTACTTATATACAGTCCGATGCCTGTTCCGGCGACTGTCTCGCGCGATCGGTGCGACCGATAAAACTTTTGAAACAAGTTACTCACAACGTTACCGGGCATGCCAATTCCACGGTCTTCAACACTTAGCTCAACGGTATCGCCTTTTGAAGCACCGGTGACGGTAATAGTACCTCCCTCGTTACTATATTTAATAGCGTTATCAATGAGGTTACTGAACACTTCGCCAAGGCTCGCAGTATCAGCGGCCACTGTGGGAAGTTCAGAGGGAATAGCGACTGTAAGGAGACGGTTTTGCGAACTAGCGCGTAGCTCCATGTCATCACGAATACTATCGTAAACAGCGGCAATAGTTGTTTCAACCGGTCGAATTTTAAGGTGACGGCGGTCGTAGCGGGACGTGTTAAGGATGTTGTTTATATAACCAGTAAGCTTGTTGGACGATACCGTGAGCCGGCGGAAAAGTTCTTGCTGATCGGGCTGTAATGTTGCGGCTAACTCATCCTGAAGGACGTCTAGGTATCCTCGAATAACCGTAATTGGCCCGCGAAGTTCGTGGGCGGCAAACGCAATAAAGTCGAGATCGCCTTCGCCAACGCTGTAGATATGAGTACGATCAACCAAGGTAACGACCATTTCGGTTTCTGATTCTTTGTTGTACGAGGCAATGACATCAAAGAAGCGGCGATCTTCTTCATCGGGGAGCTTGTTAGGGATGCGTGGCCAGGTTTTCTCGGCGTGAACTTCGTTTTTATCGCATTCATCCCACCACTGCTCAAGCGTGTCGTGCTCGTTAAAAAGAAGGTCGAGCGAGGCGACCCCTTCAGAATCAACCCTGATGGGGGTTGCTTTGTTGCTATATACCATTGTGCGTTCCTTGCTGTACATGGCAAACCCGCAGATAGTTTCATCGAGAGCTTTTGTCACCAATTGCTGAGAGATCGGTGTCGGTGCTGGAGTTGCAGGGCCATCCTTATTCTCCTGCTGCGTAGGTGCTTCGCTTGTGTCTGCGGCAAGCTGATAGAGCGTTTTTAGTACCGGGCTGAAGCCCGACTTTTCAAACGAGGTTTCATTTGGGTTTGGCGGTGGCGTAGAGGTCGGCTCGCCCGCCACGTGTACAAGGGCGTCAAGTAACCGTTTTGTTGGCGTTGCCACTAACCCAAAGACAAGCGCAGTAGAAAGAATGCCAGCTATGAGCTGCGCACCAAGCACGATACCTGATACGAGAGGATCGGTAAATAAGATGCCAAACGCATAGAGCGCGCTGGTGGTGGCGCCTAATAGAAGCACTTGGATGAGGACACTCATCCCTACAACACGGCGCGAGAAACGAGGCCAAAAATCTTTGACCAATTGTGGTTTCTTTTGGGCTGGCGTTACAGCCATGTTACTCCCCCGCCCTTATTTTCGGGCACGGCGGTAACCCAGGTTTGGCCACGAGCGAGCGCGACCGGGTTTCCTTCGGCATCAGTGAAAGTAATTTGATCGGTTTTACTTGGCTTACTCCAGGTAACTTCTTGTACGGTGCCATCTTGGAAAATAACTGCGCCACCGCTGCCGATGACATTGATGGATTCACGGTATCCATCTTCAAGTACGGTGGTTTCTTGTACTTTAAGAACAATGACA
>DODJ01000034.1 GCA_003545655.1 Candidatus Saccharimonadota bacterium | reverse complement strand
ACGGTCAACACGGTTCTTTTCAACAAATGGCACAAGTGATGCCGTTGAACCAAGAATTTGCTTATGCGCGGCGTCCATGTAGGTAATCTCGCTGGCGTCAACTTGCTCAGGAAGAAGTCCGTTACGCGCAGAAACACGCTCATCACGGAAGGTTCCGTCTTCGTTTACTTCAGCACCAGCATCGGCAATGACCTCGGTTGCTTCCTGCGAAGCGTCAAGATACACAACCTCGTCGGTTACCTTGCCGTCTTTTACCTTTAGGTACGGCGTTTCGATAAAACCATACTCGTTAATGCGTGCATAGGCCGCAAGGTTAAGTACCAACCCAATGTTTGCACCTTCGGGAGTTTCCACTGAACAAAGGCGGCCGTAGTGGGTTGGGTGGGCATCACGAACGTCAAAGCCGGCTCGCTCACGTGATAGACCGCCAGGACCCATCGAAGAAAGACGACGCTTGTGAGCAAGTTCGGCGAGAGGGTTAGTGTCGTCCATCAACTGAGATAGTTGGGAACTCGCAAAGAATTCGCGCACTGCAGCAACCACAGGACGAGCATTAATAAGCTGCGATGGAGTCACCGTTTCAAGATCACTCATGCTCATACGGTCCATAGCGTTTCGTTGCATGCGAAGCATACCAACGCGGAACTGACGAGCAACAAGTTCGCCTACTAGTTTTACACGACGATTTGAAAGTGCATCGATGTCATCAGGAAGCTCTTGGGTGTTATTGAGACGAATTACCTCACGTACAATCGCGATAAGGTCAGAAACTTGGAAGACTCGGTTTTCGGTGGTGTTTGCTACTTCAAGGTTAAGGCGCTGATTAAGCTTGTAGCGACCGACGCGAGAGTAGTCGAATCGTTTAAAGTCGAAGAACATGCGCTCGATCATTGAGCGAGCGTTATCAACGGTAGCAAGGTCGCCTGGGCGAAGGCGGCGGTAGACTTCGATAAGCGCCTCGTTTGTACCACGTGCTGGGTCTTTTTCAAGGGTTGCATCAAGGTACTTTACATCACCGGTGTCGATGTCGGCGAAAAGCTCTTTAATTTCGGAGGTTTTGTTGTACCCAAGCGCACGAAAAAGAGTCGTCACTGGCAGTTTGCGACGACGGTCAATCTTTACGTACATAGCACCATTTGAAGCGGTTTCGAACTCAAGCCATGCGCCACGGCCTGGAATAAGTTTCGCCCCATAGTAGTTACGAGTTGCAGCACGGTCGGCAGTGAAGAACACTCCAGCTGAACGAATAAGCTGCGATACTACAACACGCTCGGTACCGTTAATAATGAATGTCCCGCGGTCAGTCATCCATGGGTAGTCACCAAGGTAAATCTCTTGCTCTTTCACTTCGCCTGTTACCTTGTTGGTAAGCTCGACAACGGCGTGAAGCGGAGCATCAAAGGTAAGATTGTTTTCTTTAGCGTAGATTTCTGAGTTTTTTGGATCATGAAAAGCGTAGGCACCGAAACGAAGCGCAAGCTTCTGCCCGGTGTAATCGTCAATAGGGTTAAGTTCAGCGAAGATTTCGCCTAGACCCGTTTCAACGAAATCTTTCCAGCTTTCCTTTTGGTGCTGAATTAAGTTTGGTAGTGGAAGGGCGGTGTCATCACTCGTGAAAAACACGCGCTTACTATTTGCACTTTTGTTAGTACCTGCCATAGGTGTACGCATACCTCGCATTATTTGGGTTGATTTATAGGGATTGGCGCCGAAGATTCCCTAAACCCTTGAGTACCATACAGGACTGCCACATACCGTATAGATTGGCTATTATTTGCTTTTTCAAGCAATAGCTACTCAGGGCTACACTACTTCTTAGTTTCTATTGTGCAGGTTTTACAACAAACTGTCAAGAGGGTATTTCCTTACTATAAAAAGATCCCGTGGGGTGTCGGCTGCCTTTTCGGCAACAAACACCCCACGGGGCCCTGCACCGCGCTTATCTGCGCGGTACAGCAGGGCTGTTCATCCAGAAATCGAACCAGTTTGAGAGCGGGATGAGCACCGGTGCAAGGCAGGTCACCATGCCCAACCAGCCTAGCTGAGTGTACAGCCAGAGACGCCTCGCACGATCTCCTCTCAGCAGCCCTTGCTCGAACATAAGCCTGCTTTCGAGCACCTCGTTCGACCAGTCTTCTTCCTTGCCTCGCTGCTCGAGCTCCTTGATGTGACGCTCCCGAAGCACAACTGTCGCTGCCGCTTGGGTGTTTCTTTCGCGCCACCTCGACCACATGCGATCGAGACGGATATCACCCTTGGACTTTACCTTGGGCTCCCCTCCGTACACCACTATGTTCATGCTCACACGAACCACTTCCCTTCATAGAACGTTGTCTGAATGGATACTACTTATTATGCACTTTTAGGTGTAAGTAGTCAAGTTTTAGCTATTTTTGATTATTTCGTCGATAATGCCGTACTGCTTCGCTTCTTCGGCACTCATCCAAAAATCACGGTCAGCATCTTTCTCGATCTTCGCGAGCTTTTGGCCGGTGTTCTTTGCAAGTATCTCGTTAAGCTTTTGTTTAAGATATAGACCTTCACGGAGGTTGATCTCTTGGTCGGTAATTTTGCCGTTACTTCCACCGCCCGATGGCTGGTGAATCATAATACGACTATTAGGCAGCGCAAATCGCTTGCCTTTCGTACCACTGGAAAGAAGGAACGCACCCATGCTTGCCTGCAACCCAATACCTATTGTCTGTACGTCAGGGCTAATAAATTGGATGGTGTCGTAAATACCCAAGCCATCATATACGCTTCCCCCGGGGCTATTAATGTAGAGTTTAATATCTTTCTTGGGATCTTCGTAGGCAAGGTACAACAACTGCGCAATCACGATGTTTGCTGTATGCTGATTTACATCCTCGCCCAGAAAAATAATGCGGTCTTTTAGAAGGCGCGAATAAATATCAAAGGCACGTTCGCCATCGTGTGACTTTTCAATGACTGTTGGAACTAGATAATTTTTTGGTGTACTCATATACATATACCTCGCTTGTTACACCTATTGTACACAAAAATTAGCACTCAGGTCAAGTGAGTGCTAATTTTATTTTGTGAGCAACTACTAGCTGTGTGGTGCTACCTTACCGCCATTAAGTTCAACAAGTCGCTCAATCGTTTTCTCGGTAATATAGTGGTTGCCAATATCACGGCGCACTTCTGGTGTTTCAAATTGCTTTAGGGCTTCAGGACTATTGGCATACTGTGCCTTATGTACTTCAAGGTGCTCGTCAATCTCAGCATCAGTCGCGGTAATAGCTTCAACTTTACTTAGCTCAGCAAGCACAAGCCCGGCTTGAGTGCGCTTGGTTGCGGCAGGTTTTACTTCTTTCTCTCGCCAGTCATCGGCGTCCTTAAACCCGTTCGTTTCTAGGTACTGCTCGAGGTTCAGCCCGCGGTACATAAGGTTCTGCGAGAAATCTTGCTCAATAGAGCGCATTTGATCAGCAATAAGTACTTCGGGTACGGGGACATTGCTTTTTTCAATCAGCTCTTCAATAAGTGCGTCTTTAAGCTTATCACCGGCTTCGCGTTCTTTTTGGGTGGTAATTTCTTGCTTAATGCTCTCTTTGAGTTCCTGAAGTGTTTTGAATTCACCTGCTTTTTTTGCCAGTTCGTCATCAACCTTCGGTAGAGTCAATTCGGTTACTTTTTTAAGAGTTGTGGTAAATACCACTTTTTCGCCAGCGAGTTCTTTGGCATGATAGTCCTTCGGAAACTCGAGGTTGAGGTCGAATGTTTCACCCGCCTTATGACCAATAATCCCCTCTTCGAAGCCGGGAATAAACTGGTTTGAGCCAAGCTTTAGGGTGTAGTCGGTACCAGTACCGCCATCAAAGGGTACGTCGCCTTTTTTGCCCACGAAGTCGATAAGAGTTTCATCACCTTCTTTTGCGGCACGTTCAACATCTTTCTTTTCAGCAAAGCCGGTGCGCATACGTTCAATAACGTCGTTTACATCAGCTGCGGCTACGGCTACTTTTTCTGCCTTAGCGGTAAGCTTTTTGTAGTCACCAAGGGTAACCGCCGGAAGTACATCCACTTCAGCAGTAAACTCAAGCAGGTCGCCCGGTACATACTTCTTCACGTCAACCATAGGGCGGTCAAGGGCTTGAATTTTTTCTGCAATAAAGGCTTCGGCTACCGCCTTACTTACTGCGTCATCAAGAAGCTGTTCTTGCAACGCCTGAGGGTCAACATGCTTTGCAGCAACACTTGTGGGTACCTTGCCTTTACGGAAGCCAGGAACTTTAACGTCCTTACTCAGCTTCACAAGGGCAACTTTCTCGGCGCTGGCGAGTTCTTCGGTACCAAGCGTAATAGTTAATTGTACTTTTGTGTCGGATAGGTTCTTTACGGTCGTCTTCATTGTACTAAGTATAACAGAGGTGAAGAAAGCCGACAACCAGAAGCAGTATTAGCTGGCAAGTTTTTCAATAATTTGCGCCGGAGTAAGAGCTTCTTCGGTTTCGTCGTCGCTATTTTTCAGCGAGTACTGTCCGGTGTTGATATCTTTTTCACCAACAAATAGAAGATACGGGATAGTCTTTTTAAGCGCCGCTTTAATTTGCTTATCAAGCTTACGGCCGGTAATATCAACTTCAACATTAAGGCCACCTGCGCGTAGCTCGGCAGCTACTTGTTGCGCATGCGTCGTCGCATCGCCAATGGTCACTATGTAAATATCCGTTTTTGACGAATTTGATGGTAATAAATTATGGACGGCAAGGAAATTCTCGATCATGGTGTTTCCCGGGGCCATACCAACAGCACTAATAGGCTCGGCGCCAAACATACCTACAAGACCGTCGTAGCGACCACCGCCAAAAAGCGAGCGGTTGTTATCGGGGTGGGTATCAAACACTTCAAATACAGTACCTGTGTAATAGTCGAGGCCCCGCATGAGCGTTGCGTCAAACACGGCGCTTGTCACCCCTGCTTGCTGCAAGGCGGTAAATACTGTCGCAATTTCTTCTAAGGCCGAAGATTTTTTAAGCTCTTCTGGCAGCGAATCGATATCCGTTGCATTCAGCACCTGATTGATTTTAGCAATGTCATCTTTCTGAGATTCGCCCAAAATAAGGAGCGCCTGTTCGTCAAAGTCTTGGGCGGTAATTTTATTACGACGGTCGAACAGCTTCGTCATCTGTAAAGCACCGGTGCTATCGAGGCCAAGATATTCTGCCATCATGAAGTGAATAAACTTGCGGTTGTTAATGCGAATTTTATAATCCTCAGCTTTAGCACCAAACTCTTTAAGAATCGCGTCGGCAATGGTGATAATCTCCGCATCAGCAGCAAGAGTGTCAACGCCGAATACATCAACGTTTAGCTGCCAAAACTCGCGTTCGCGGCCGCGTTGCGGGCGTTCATAGCGCATGAAATTTGCAATAGAGAAGAGCCGCGCAGGGTACGCCAATTCTTGACGACGCGCCGCGACCATACGGCTAATCGTCGGGGTCATCTCGGGGCGAATTGCCACGGTGCGGCCACCACGATCGGTAAATACATAGGTTTGCTCGTTCACGAGTTCCTGGCCACTTTTCGCTGCGTAAATATCGAGCGTTTCAAGGATGGGCGCGCCATACTCTTCGTAGCCAAAGCGCTCTACGACCCGTTTCCAGGTATCAAAAATATAATTTTGGACCCGTTTTTCTTCAGGATAGTAA
>DODJ01000064.1:928-10385 GCA_003545655.1 Candidatus Saccharimonadota bacterium | reverse complement strand
TGTGATTCTATATCTTTTCGTATAAATTCAGTAAGAAGATCTTCGCGTGACGCTTCAATTGTATCGTCATAAAAGGTATCCGTACTTTTTGGTGGGGCAAAAAGTGCATCGACCGTAAGTTCTTCAGCGGGCATATCAACGGCAATAATATGGTCTTGAAACGCGGTAAGCACCTCAAAACGTTCGGGTTCAAGAGAGGTGTATGCCGAAGGCAGTTTACGCTCTTCGGTGTGCAGCATGTCCTGGAGTGCCATCTCCATCTAAAATTCATTCACTGTCTCTTACCTCCCGCGTAAGTGATTCTATATCATGCACCGGTACCGTAATCACGTCTTTTTCGTCATAAAACGTCAATCCCAGTGTGTTGCTAGCCCCATTTCGTATGAGCTCAGGGGTGACCGATACTCGCTCAAACTGGCGCCGCCCCTCTACGATAATATACCCCCGTGTTGTCTCACTGGGGATTTTTACCCGGTGCGACGACGCAAGAAGCGTAACCCCAGAAGCAAGCCGTAACTTCAAACTAACCAACTCCATAATCGTATCGACAAACTGTTGTGTTGTTTTTGACCCAGCTATGTCGCCGATTATACCCGAACTGAGCTGTAGCCGTCTATAGAGCGGCTCGGTTGGCTGCGACAACGTTCGTATAAGGCTTTGAACAAGTTGCTTCACCTTGGGATCGTATTCCGCAACGTGCTCAATAATATCACGGCCTATTTGCTCGTATAGGTCAGATTCTTTTTGTACAGCCAATTGAATATCCGAACCTTCTACGGCAACAGAGGTAAACGCTGCGAGTATGCCCGCTGGTGTTTTTAGTACTGTTGGATTAGCTTGCTGAACATATACCCGCAGGTCACCTGCTTGTCCAACATGAAACCCTTGCAGCTTTGCATTGAAAGTGTGCTCACCAATAAGCGACGTGTGTTCATTCGCAACGCGCGGTTTTGTAGTAAGCTGGTGTGAACCATCCGGCAAAGGCACGAGGTCTGGCTCAAGGACGTCTGAACCCTGGACGATTAGATCAGGGCGATCTTGCCCGAAGAATTCGTATACGTACTTATCCATCTCTTCAGCAAGGTATAGCGCAGCCGTTGGCCACTCATTTTCAGGTTGGCGCTGCTTATACCATTGCAGTTTGGCGTCGGCATACTGAAAAATACCCATCGGACCATACTGGTCAATCTCGGGGCGCTTCGTAAACTCACCACCCCTTTCGCCAAGTTCCATGTTACCCATGATACCAGATAAACCATACTATTTTTCAATAAAAAGCAAATACCGCCCCTAATAGAGCGGTATTTTATATGCGTTACGGTGATTACCCGCGCGCAAAGTGGGCAAACGCACGGTTTGCTTCAGCCATCTTGTGGGTGTCTTCTTTCTTCTTGAAGGCAGCACCAGTTTCGTTGTAGGCATCAACGATTTCAAGCGCAAGGCGCTGGCTGTACGGCATACCCTGGCGCGCACGTGCGCTTTGTACAAGCCACGAGAAGGCGTAGTGCAATTGGCGGTGGCCCGCTACCGGGAAAGGAATTTGGTAGTTAGCACCACCAACACGACGAGATTTAACTTCGAAGTTTGGTGAAACGTTCTTAAGGGCTTTTTCAAACACCTCAAGGGGGTTTTCGCTCTCTACTTTTTTCGCAGCGTTTTCAAGGGCAAGGTATACGGCGCGTTCAGCAACGAGCTTTTTGCCGTTTAGCATTGACTTGTTAATAAGGCGCTGTACGTTCACGCTTTGGTATTTGCGGTCTGGTGAAAGACGGCGTTGTAGGCTGACGGTTTTCTTACGTGGCATGACTACTTACCTTCCTTCTTTGCACCGTACAATGAACGGCCTTTCTTACGGTTGGCAACACCTTGGAGGTCGAGCGCACCACGAACAATGTGGTAGCGAACACCTGGAAGGTCGGGCACACGACCACCGCGAACGAGCACTACGGCGTGTTCCTGGAGGTTGTGACCTTCACCACCAATATAGGCCCACACTTCGTGACCATTCGTAAGACGCACACGAGCAACCTTACGAAGTGCCGAGTTAGGCTTTTTAGGTGTTTTAGTGGTTACTTTAACACACACACCACGCTTAAGGGGTGCGTTTTGGTCGTAGTAACGAACTTTTAGGGCATTGTGAATGCGACCAAGCGCCGGAGACTTACTTTTCTTTTTAGCAGTCTGACGAGGCTTGCGCACCAATTGATTGATTGTTGGCATTACAAAAATAATCCTCTTACCTTTTTATAGGGAACGACACTAGTAGTAGTGTGTCGGGTACCAGCAGTGGCTCAGCATGCCGCTACCAGTGGTGTTCACAGCACTCTTTCGTCTTGTACACGTTTTCGAAAGAGCATGAACGGAAACTCACTTCTTATTATAGCAAATTTTCCTATGTTTGTCGAGAGGTGCTCTTATTTTGTTGCTTCATACAAGTACCTCACCTCGTCGGCGCTTAATACCTTGTTGTATAGCGATACGTCGGAGATAGCTCCATAAAACGGCGAATTTGCGCCAGAATCCGTACGGCCTTGGTAGCCAATATAGAGGTTCCCATGTTCCGATGCAGAGCCGTCGGATACAAAGATAGAGCCATCTAGATCGCCGTTAAGGTAGTATGTAGCAATACGATCCGTGCCGGCTGTATAGGTAACCGTTAAGTACTGCCATTGCCCATGGGGCACTACAGTATTTGATACCGCGCCCTTGTCTGAATCGTCCATTCTGAGAATTGCTTGGCCCGTAGCGCGAATACCCCAAAATGCAGATGAAGAATAGTGCTGCCCAAGAATCGTCATTGCCTCATCACTTGGAGCAGCCGTAATACGTACCTATGCACCTATAGAAAAACCATCAGGACCAGTCGCGTTAAACACGCCATCCCAAACAGCGTTACTTAAGACGATAAAATTTCCCGAACCAAACGTATAGGCTGCATTTGACTCACCTCGTTGATTCTCTACAGGAGATACGCTGCCAGAAACCGTACCGTTAACACCATAAAGCCCACTATCACTCGCATTCCCCGCTAGCCGCCAATGGCCAATTGGGCATGGGCCAGGAAGTTTCACGCCAGTCGCCCGTGATACGACATGACTGGTAGCCTGCCCATCGCTCACCGATACACAGTAGGTATTATCTACTACTATATAGTCATAGGAATAGCTACTGTTTTGCGATAATCCTGTTAAGTCGCTAGGGTAGGATACCCCGCCCGTATCAGCTTTTTGGGCAGCAAGCCACGTTACTGTCTGCTGTAGTGTGCTCGCTAATGCGCTCTCTTTGGCGCGCTGCTGTATGCCAGTGTAGGCAACAATCGTAATGGCGGCAAGGATAGCAATAACCACTATTACAATAAGAAGCTCAACTATAGTAAAACCTTTGGTAGTACGCGCGATGCCAGCCCCCTTTATACTTACGCTTATACCTATTTACTCCATTTTACCACAGGGAGTACAGCGATTAGTTATCTGAAAAGAATAACGGCAGTATCTCCCAGGCCATATAAAACAAAACTAGTATAATTGTGCCAATAATCGTCCCGATTCCTATTCTCGACTTTAGGCGACGTCCAGCGCTATCTATACGGTTTATAGTGCGGTTCTCTACTCGGTAATCAGCATAGTAATCGCTTTGTGCAAGTAATTCGCTGCTGATAGCCTGCACTATGCTTAGCATTTTTTTAATATGCGCCTCAGAAGTAAGTTTATGAGAATTATGTGCATAAAAATAAACAGCATCGTCCACCACTTCAATGTCATACATCGTGCCGTGGTCAATAATGGCAGCCATGACATCAGGGGTGAATACATATAACGCATCAGTTTCGTACCCTTTAGGAACATACAGCGTAAAGAAGTCATTAAAATTTCCTTCCAGCGACACCACTACGTTACCACCAAGCGCATCGGGTAAATTAGAGAATCGTGACCGTAAGATGTTATTCGCCTTGGCATCAAGCACCATGTGCGGTAACCTTCGCACTAACGGTACACGCATATACCCCCATTGTCTTGTGCTTCGATTTCTTCCGCTTCCAGTGACGTATTTAAAGTTACCTAGCTCTTTACCATCAGGGAAAACAATAGCGCTAGAAATTTCCCGGCTAGAACCTTCGTCAAAAATTAAACCCGAATAGCCTGGGTTTCTATAGTTAAGAATAAGTCGAGCTTTATTCGCATCGGTAAAGGCAAGTAGCTTAGCAAGATTTCGTTTGTGCATGCGCATCGCCACAAACATACCCACGATACCCGCAATAAAACCACCTACTACCAACCCCCCAATAACCGCAGCTTCGACAGTTTTCGCGTTACTGACTACCTGTACCATGAGAACTATCATAATGACACCTATGATGAGTAACACAAGTTGTGCAAGTCCACCCGAGACCGCGTTACTGAGTGCATAGCGATTCTCAAGGTTCTCTACCTCTATCTTCGTAGGACGCCTATTAAGCGCCGAATAGTCATATTCCATTCCCCTACTATACCGTTAAACCATGAAAAAATCTCGCGGCTAGGCGAGATTTTTTTCGTTAGTAGGTGAGACGCTTACGCGGCCAGCTCGATATCTTCAACAATATCGGCCACTACCTCTTCGTCACCCTCGAGGGTATCAAGCGCGGTCGCGCTATCAACACCGGTACCTACAGGTATCTTGCGACCAATGATCACATTTTCCTTAAGGCCATGGAGTTGATCTTGGCGTCCACTTACTGCAGCGTTGATCAACACGCGGGTAGTATCTTGGAATGATGCAGCCGATAGCCAGCTATCAGACCAGATAGACACCTTAGTGATACCAAGAAGGAGTTGGGCATAGGTAATTTGCTCCTTACCTTCGGCAGCAAGTTGAGCATTAGCTTCAACTACCGCCGCCTTCGATACAATATCACCGGTTACAAAGTTACCATCACCAGCTTCTTCAACCTGCACGCGGCTAAACATCTGTCGCACAATGATCTCAAGGTGCTTATCGGCAACGTCCTGACCTTGTGCTGCGTAGATGCGAAGCACTTCATTAATGATGTATCGCTGTGTTGCTTCAATTCCCTTCAACGCCATAAGGTCATGAAGGTTAATTGAACCGCTCGTAAGGCGATCGCCCGCTTCAACTACATCACCACTCTTAACGAGAAGTTGCATAGTACCTGGAACCTCATAGCGTACAGGCGCGCCAGGAGTGGCAGCAAGTACTACGTGGTCATCAGTCACCTCTACAACACCGTCAAATGGTGAAACAAGTGGCTTGCTTTCACCTTCAGCGGTAGCAAGAACATCACCGGCTTTTACGCTTGCGCCATTCTTCACACCAGCCGTACGACCATCAAGAGCGATTGTCTCAACACGACCAGCTTCTGGAGTAACTTGTACAATGTACTTCTTACCGTCTTCCCAGGCTTCAACTACGCCGTCTACTTCGCTAATGAATGCCTGACCCTTAGGGTTACGGGCTTCAAAGAGCTCTTCAACACGAGGCAGACCCTGGGTAATGTCGCTTTCCTGCACACCACCGGAGTGGAAGGTACGGAGGGTTAGCTGCGTACCTGGCTCACCAACGGACTGCGCCGCGATAACACCTACAGGCTGCGCGTTCGATACGAGCTGATTGGTCGACATGTCGATACCATAGCTCTTACGAGGCACACCACGAAGATTCTTAGTAGAAAGAACTGAAAGGATCTTCGCTTCTTGTACTTCGTCATCTGCTTCAATAGCGTTGGCAATTTCACGGGTGATAAGTTCACCGCGTTGTACATGCCCAGCAATATCTTCAGCAGCGTAGCGCCCGTATAGGCGGTTACCGAAGTCAATCATAGTGAGTTCGGTTTCAGCACGGTAAATCGTGAATCCATCGTCATCACCATCGGCGTCTTCAACCGTGAACACATCTTGCGAAACGTCTACTAAACGACGAGTTAGGTACCCAGAGTCGGCAGTCTTAAGCGCAGTGTCAATGAGACCCTTGCGTGAACCACGAGTGGCCACGAACTGTTCTAGGCTTGAAAGACCCTTCTTGTAGCTTGAACGAATTGGAAGCTCAATTTCACGGTTCGTTGCATCAACCATGATTCCAATCATGGCACTGGCAAGCATAACGTTCGAAATATCTCCACGCGCACCCGAGCTCACCATCACCGAAACGCTCGTATCCATGTCCTTAAGCTTGTCTTGTAGGAATGCCTCAAGCTTTCGAGTAACACCACGCCAGTTAGAAACGGTAAGGTTATAACGCTCTTCGTAAGTAATCAGCCCCTGGTTGTATTGCTCGCTAATAAGGGCGGCCTTTGCGTCACCCTTGGCGATGAACTCATCGGTTTCCTCGAAGATGATGTAGTCGTCCTTACCGGTAGATACCGCCGAAGTGGTAGCAAAGCGGAACGCGAGGCCTTTCATGCGGTCAGCAGTTTTAGCGGTCTCTTCAGCACCGTACTTTAAGAAGATGTTGTTAAGCACTTTCTTAATCTGCTTCTTGTTTTGCACGTTGTCGTCAAACGGATAGTCTTCAGGAAGAATTTCGTTGAAGAACACGCGGCCAAGCGTTGTAGTACGGATCTCACCCTTTGCGAATACGCGAATCGGGCTTTGAAGCTGGATTACTCCGTTATCGTAGGCGATTTCTGCTTCGTATACCGAACTGTATGGCTTTACATCAGTAGTCTGTGCGCTTGGCTTGTTGTAGGTAAGGTAGTAGTTACCAAGTACAACGTCCTGAGCGATTGAAAGTACAGGTGCGCCATCGGCTGGCTTTAGAAGGTTGGCAGTTGCGCTCATAAGCTCACGAGCTTCACGTTGTGCCTGTCGGCTAAGTGGAAGGTGAACAGCCATCTGGTCACCGTCGTAGTCGGCGTTGAACCCGTTTGCCACGAGCGGATGAAGCTGAATAGCCTTACCTTCGACAAGACGAGGCTGGAAGGCCTGGATTGAAAGGCGGTGAAGTGACGGCGCACGGTTAAGAAGCACGTACTTCCCTTCAATTACTGCGTCAAGTGCATCCCATACCACTGCTTCGCCGGCCTCGATAAGGCGCGTTGCTGAGCGAATGTTGTGGGCGTGCTCGCCACGAATTAACCAACTAATCACAAACGGCTTAAAGAGTTCAAGCGCCATTTGTTTCGGAAGCCCACACTCGTTAATCTTAAGCTTAGGCCCAACCACAATCACTGAACGACCCGAGTAGTCTACACGTTTACCAAGGAGGTTTTGGCGGAAACGCCCCTGCTTGCCCTTAAGCATGTCAGAGATTGACTTTAGACGACGGCGTCCACCGGTTGCATTTACCGCGCGGCCACCACGAGCAGCCGAGTTGTCAATAAGCGCGTCAACGGCTTCTTGAAGCATACGCATTTCATTGCGACGAATTACTTCAGGTGCGTTAAGCTCGATAAGCTTCTTCAGACGATTATTACGGTTAATCACACGGCGGTAAAGGTCGTTAAGGTCACTCGTTGCGAAACGGCCACCAGTAAGCTGTACCATTGGGCGAAGGTCCGGAGGAATCACAGGAAGAACGGTCATCGTAAGACTACTTGGCTTAATACCCGCAATCTGCATACCTTCAAGTACCTTAAGTCGCTTTAATAGCTTCTTTTCACGCTGGCCTTTAGCACTTTCGGCTTCTTCGGTAAGCTCAGCGATAAGTGTATCAATAGTGATATCGTCAAGCATCGCCTTAAGTGCCTGACCTCCCATACCTACCTCAATGAGATCTTGGTATTCTTCTGGAAGATTGCGGTAGTCGACTTCGCTCATAAGCGAGTGTTTCGTAAGGCTTTCAAGCTGCGCCTTCTTTACGGTGTAGCTTTCTTCAAGCTCTTCAAGTTCACGACCCTGTTCTTCAGCCAACGCCTTAATGTCAGCACCCTCGGCTTCAGCTTCTTTTTCGTAACGCATTTTAATTGCCATACGACCAGCATCGGTTTCAGCTTCAAGATCAGCGAGTAATGTATCGCGTGCCTCTTCATCAGCCTTAAGCACTACGTAGGTTGCGAAGTACGCAATACGTTCGAGGTTACGAACAGTAACACCAAGAAGCAAACTCATTGCGCTTGGGGTGCCCCGCATAAACCAAATATGTGCTACAGGTGCAGCCAGGGTGATGTGCCCCATACGCTCACGACGAACAATTGACTTCGTAACAAGATCGCCGTTCTTATCGACAGCTGCTTCGCGCGAACGCACCCCCTTAAGCTTAGAATCGTGTGGGTTAATATCTTTTACTGGACCAAAAATCCGCTCACAGAAAAGACCGTCCCGCTCTGGCTTTTGTGTACGATAGTTGATTGTTTCAGGCTTCGTAACCTCCCCATAACTCCATTTCATGATGTCGTCTGGGCTTGCGACACTTAGGCGAATAGCGTCAAAGTCTGCGATGCCGGTGTTGTTTGATACGACGTGTGACATATTACGCCTCCTCCTTCACTTGGTCAATTTCATCAATATCCTGGATACTCATTCCATCATCGTCAGAGATAGTACCGATGTCATCAGCTTCATCAAGGACGGTTTCTGCGTCGTCGTCACCAAGGCTTACCTCATCAGCAGCCACAGGCTGACCATTGATGACGCTCCCGATTATCTGCTCAGCATCAACAATCTCGGCGTCCTCGTGATCCATAAGGTCAACCCGAAGACCAAGGCCTTGAAGTTCCTTTACAAGCACGTTGAACGACTCGGGAAGCTTTGGCCCGACGATTGGCTCGTCCTTAATAATTGATTCGTAGGCCTTCGCACGTCCGTAGACGTCGTCTGACTTGATAGTAAGCATTTCTTGAAGGGTAGCCGATGCACCATATGCTTCAAGTGCCCATACCTCCATCTCACCAAACCGTTGACCACCGTTTTGCGCCTTACCACCAAGTGGCTGCTGGGTAACCATAGTGTACGGCCCAGTTGAGCGCGCGTGGATCTTGTCGGATACCATGTGGTGAAGCTTCAGCATGTGCATCACCCCAACCGTAGTGCGCTCTTCAAAGGCCTCACCAGTACGTCCATCATAGAGTTGACTCTTACCATCGCGGGCAAATCCGGCTTTTTCAAGTTCGTCTGAGATAGTCTCGTCTGAGATACCGTTGAAGGGAGGGGTAGCCACCTTATACCCAAGGGCACGTGCCGCCATACCAAGGTGAGTCTCAAATAGCTGACCAATGTTCATGCGACTTGGCACACCAAGAGGGTTAAGGACAACATCTACAGGGGTACCGTCGGCGAGGAAAGGCATATCCTCTTCAGGAAGAATACGTGCCACAACACCCTTATTACCGTGACGACCCGCAAGCTTGTCACCTACAGCAATTTTTCGGAACTGCGCTACAAAGATTTGAATCTGCATAAGTACACCGGCCTTAAGCTCGTGACCATTTTCGCGGCTGAAGATCTTTACCCCCACAACCTTACCACCACCAGCGTTGTTCATACGCTGTGAGGTGTCGCGCACATCCTTGGCTTTTTCACCAAAG
>DODJ01000064.1:0-593 GCA_003545655.1 Candidatus Saccharimonadota bacterium | reverse complement strand
CGAAGGAGACGCTCTTCAGAGCTGAGTTCTTGTTCACCCTTAGGGGTAATTTTACCAACAAGTACATCACCAGCCTTTACTTCAGAACCAAGCTGTACGATACCGTTTTCATCAAGATGACGAAGTGATTCTTCGCTTACGTTTGGAATGTCTCGGGTAACAATTTCTGGGCCAAGCTTCGTTTCACGAACTTCCACGGTGTAATCTTTGATATTTATACTCGTAAGCGTGTCGTCCTGAACAAGCTTACGGGAGAGCACGATTGCATCGTCCATGTTGTACCCGTTCCATGGCATGAACGCTACAAGAAGGTCCTTACCGAGAGCAATTTCACCGTCAGCAACAGAGGCGCCCTCGATAAGAATATCGCCTGCTTTAACCTTTTGGCCGCGAGTAACACGAACCTTCTGGTTAATTGAACGATCGTCGTTTGATTTGACAAAGTGAACCGGCTCATACGTTTTTACGCCGTCTTTATACTTCACCTCAACAACGTCACCATCGGCACGAACAACTTCACCCGCACCCTCAGCAACAACAAGTTGGCTGGTGTTTTGAGCAATTACTTCTTCAATACCCGTACCAACAGTTGG
>DODJ01000022.1 GCA_003545655.1 Candidatus Saccharimonadota bacterium | reverse complement strand
AGTATCCCTCACCAGATATTGTCTTTAGCTCGCCCGCCGTTCGTGCGCAGGCACTCATTGAGGCCTACTTGCGACACAATAACACTCAAGACAAAGGCTACTTTATCGATGATGCACTTCAAGAAATGACTCAAGGTGTTGCTGATGGGAAGCCGCGTGCTGCAATATACACCCCAAAGGTTATTCATCGTATTAACGAAGAGCTGTTTGACTTCAAATTATCCGAAGGCGAATCGCTTAATGAAGTAGCTGATCGCATGTTGACATGGATGTATGAAGCAGAGCAAAAATATCCCAACGCAGTGCTCCTTGTCGCGACTCATGGTCAAGCTATTCGAGCCGCAGTAGGAAGACTTCTTAACTGGAGCCATTATGACGTCACCCGTAATCCCGCCACCACCACACCAAACGTATCCCTTACCCACCTTACTGTGCAAGATGCTGCGATCACGGTAAACTTTGTTAATAAAGTAATTATTGAAGGTCGTCCCGCAGATTCTGCAGATGGGGTATACTAATTGTATGAAGTACACAACACCGTACGTTGCCCCAACCCTTACCGTAGACGCCGTGATCTTCCAACTTATTAACGGTGTACTTAATGTCGCCCTCATTCAGCGCGAGAACGACCCGTTTAAAGGCAAATGGGCGCTGCCTGGTGGCTATAGCCCTAAAGGGGAGACAACCACAGAAGCGCTTACTCGTATTGTAGAGTACAAAGCAGGCATTAACATTCAAACCCAACTCAGTTACATCGAACAATTGTATACTTTTGATACCGTTGCCCGCGACCCTCGTGGCCATGCGGTTTCTGTTACCTATATGGGCTGCGGCCGCGAGATTAGCCCTAATGAAGCGCACAGTGTAGTAAGTTTCTTCCCAGTTGACTCTTTGCCTCCTACTGCCTATGACCACGCAGCAATTATTAAATATGCCCACGACCGCCTCATTGCAAAACTCACCTACACGAACGCCGTCTATGCATTCCTTCCTCAGTACTTTACCCTTGCTGAATTGCAAGCAGCCTACGAGGCCGTCTTCGGTCACGAACTCGACAAGCGTAATTTCCGCAAAAAGTTCCTTAGCCTCGGGCTTACCGTCGAAACCGACCAAATGCGACGCGAAGGTGCCCACAGGCCAGCACGGCTGCACCGATTCACCTCAGATACACTCGAGACGTTGTCTCGTAGCTTTGAATAGGTTACTCATTTTCAAGAAGCGGGGGAGCAATTTCTATCTGCTTCAGCAGCTCCTCACCCGTAAACCGCTGGCGCTTCGGGAGTTCAACCCATTCACCCCCATCAGGTGATTCATGGGGCGCATCGGGGTATACCATGCGGCGCCACTGAATTTTGTCACGTATATCGTTAGAGTTTGCCGGATTGATACGGCTATACTGCAAAATACTACAATTACGTATGGTGTACCGGGGGTCTCTATCCATCGCCTCCCACTGCTCGGGGCGCATGCGTTCCATACCGTAGCGAACTACGTTCATGAAGTCGCCATGAGATACGACAATAACCCGCGCCTCAGATTGCTCACGATGTAATGTACCTTGAAAATCGCGGAATCGCCCGTAGACATCAGGCATACTTTCGCCACCATCAAAGCGAACATACCATGGCGTAGCCTCTTGGAGTTTACTGGTAAGGGGAAACTGCGAACGCTGTTCGGCTTTTGCAACCGTACCGTATACACCCCAACTCCGCTCGGCAACCCGGTCGTCAATCGTCCACTCGCCAGTATCAAGCCCTGCTAAATAGGCGGCTGTTTCACGGGTACGTAAAAAAGGCGATACGTACCGCGCGTTAAATGAAGCAACGCCCCCTAAATTATCCTGAATCCATTGCCCGGCAGTTTTTGCCTGCGCAATACCTTTTGGCGAAAGTCGCTGCTTCCAGTCGGGACGTTGATTTACAGTGTCTATGTGAGGATTATCGTCACCATCTTTGTCTAATTTATGCACCACGTTCGCCTCAGACTGGCCGTGGCGAACAAATACAATCTCTAAAGGCATCGTCATAGTGGTAGTATACCGTTTTTATCTTTTTTGTGCAATTAGTGTTGACAATACACTAAGTAAGCTCTATAGTGTAGGTAGATAGTGTTAAACGTACACTAATTAAACAAAGGAGCTTACTATGGAAACACTTACTGTAGATAGAATCGTTACCCTAAACGTCGACGTACAAAACGACTTCTGCCCTGGCGGCGCGCTTGCCGTTACAGATGGCGACGAAGTTATCACCCCACTCAACGCCCTTAATGACTTCACGCGTGAAAACGGCGGCATTGTCGTAGCTTCAGGTGACCAACACCCTCAGGAAACCCCCCACTTCGGGCCAGACGCTTGGCCAGTGCACTGCGTCGCCGGCACCGAAGGCGCTGAACTCCACAAAGATCTCAACATCCTCCCTACCGACATTATTGTCGACAAAGGCATGGGGCAAACCGATGGGTATTCGGCATTCGAAGGCATCACCCGCCAAGGTGAAACACTTGAATCGCTCGTCGCACCCCACGGCCGTGAGCGCGTCGCATTACTCATTGGCGGCCTTGCCACCGATTACTGCGTAAAAAACTCGGCAATTGACGCTACGAAAGTTCCCCAGGGCGAAGGTCGACTCTATGTACTTGTTATAGAAGACGCCATGCGAGCCGTGAACCTCCAGCCAACTGATGGTGAAGAAGCGATAAAAGAGATGGAAGCCGCTGGCGCGCGTATGGTCGAATCAGTTGATATACTTACCGGGCGCGCCCTTGAGCTTGCTAAATAAGGAGTACGTCATGAGTGAACTACTTTCCTTTCCTACCCCCGAAACCGAACGTCAGCTTCTTGATGGGCTTGACTACTACAAGCTAACTATGGGGCAAATTGCCCTTGAGCAGTACCCTGATGCCGAAGTAACCTTTACTATGAAGAACCGTGCGAGTGATCGCCCCCTTGCTGAGTATGCCTCGCCTGCTGAACTGACAGCGCGTTTTGAAGAAATCATTCAGCAGGGCTTTAGTCCTGAAGAGATTGCCTACATAGCTGGGCTAAAAGCCCAAGATGGTAGCGCTCGTTTTACCGAGGACTACCTTGACCACCTTGCCGACCTTACACTTGTTGATGTATCGGTGGCAATAGATGAAGCTACCAACGACCTCGCTATTTCCGCGAAAGGCCCTTGGGCAAACGTAAGCCTCTGGGAAACGGTAGTTATGAGCGAGGTAAATGAGCTGTACTACAAGAACCTCCTTGCCAGCCAAGGCGTGTCAGTTGAAGAAGCTTGGAGCGAGGGCGATCGCCGTCTTGACGAAAAGATTTCGATTCTTCGTGACCGTCCAGATATCAAGTTTGCGGACTTCGGGACGCGTCGCCGTTTTAGTGCCGATTGGCATAGTCATGTTATTGAACGCCTTAAAAACGAAGTGCCCGAGAACCTTGTCGGCACGAGCAACCCCTGGTTTGCCTACAAGTACGACCTTACCCCAATTGGTACCTACGCCCACGAAATGCCTATGGTATACGGTGCTCTTGCCGACGCCGAAAACGAACGTCCGCTTGAAGGCCACTACCGCATGATGCGCGATTGGGAAGACCGCTATAACGGCGACCTTTCCATTGCCCTTACTGATACGTTTACGAGTGACTTCTTCTTTAGTGACTTCACCCCTGAACAAGCCGAGAAATGGAAAGGCCTTCGCCATGACTCAGGCGACCCAATTGAGTTTGGTGAACGCGCCATTGCTTTCTACCAGAAAAGCGACATCGACCCTACCACAAAAACAATTGTATTTAGCGATGGCCTTGATATCGAGACTATCGTGAAACTTGCCGACCACTTCAAAGGGCGCGTGAATGTACTGTTTGGCTGGGGAACAAGCCTTATGAATGACCTTGGCTTTAAGGCGAATAACTTTGTAATGAAAGCTACCAATGCGAATGGGATTTATACGGTAAAACTGAGCGATAACGAAGGCAAACACACTGGTCCAACCACCCAGGTTCAGCGCTACCAGGACATTGTTGAAGCACGGCTCGCCGTCGAGCAAGCATTCCTAGAAATGGCAGCCTAGTATGCACGAGAAACTTCCTCCGTTTGTCCGCTCGGCGCTCGAGGGCACTGCGCCCTATCCCCAATACCCAACTACCCGTTTCGTTTTTGATACAGAGACCACACCGCTTACACCGATAGATATCCCCGATGGGCCTTGGCAAATGAACGATACCTCCCCACCTAGCGCAGAGGAGACCGCCGCCTTTATTGCTGCCGGAATTTCTGTAGATAGTAAAGGAAGACCCCTTCATCCTGCGTTCTTAGAAATGGCAAAGGACCCTGCCGTAGGAGTTGTTACTGGTAAGGGGAGGTACTGGAACTGGGGGCCAAACTATACTGCCGACCCTATTGTTATCACCGACACCGCTGACCCCCGGGTGCTTTTAGTTCGTCGCGGCGATACTGGTGCATGGGCGCTGCCTGGCGGGTTCATCGACCCTCACGAAACAGACGCAGCCACCGCTGCGCGGCGCGAGCTAGAAGAAGAAACCTCACTCGTGCTTGATGATACCCCAACCGAAGTATATGTAGGGCTGGTTGGTGACGCCCGCACAACAGCCCATGCTTGGCCTGAAACCTCTGCCTACCTCTATCGTGTTCCTACACAACAACCCGTACAAGGACAAGACGACGCGCAGGACGCCCGCTGGATACGACTACGCGATCTTGGTGATTCACTTTTTGGTTCACATACGTTTTTAGTTGAACAGGCGCTGCGCTATCTTCCTGAACCTACCACACCGTCGCTACAAGAAACCCTAACAAAACCTTTTGAAGAGCTTCCTGTAGAATACGTATCGGCAGGCCACATGGCATACGACCATATGTTCGTAAGCGACGCTGCTTCTATGCTTTTTGTCAAAAGACACCTTGCCGAACGATTCAACGACCCGGTCCGCGAAACTCACTCGCGACTCTATTTACAAAAAGAGGCTGCGTTCTACGAGTACCTTGCGCAGCGTGGCTTCACTGCGCTCCCTCATCAAGTCGCACTTATTGAAGACTCACTGCTTGCTATGGATGCATTTCCTTCGCGCGATGGCTGGCAGTGGCGCGCTCCTCGTGACGACACCTTATTTGCGCGCTATACCACCGACATACTCAACGCGCTCACTACACTTCAACGCATAGCACCGCCTGCAGACACCGAGTGCTCCTTCCCTATCACCCCAAGCTATGAGACGTTTTGGCGCGAGGGCTGGGATGCCATTACTCCTACGTCGCTCCAGGCTATCACCCAGAAGGCGCTTTCGCTCTCTGAACACTGGAACGCGCCGCAACAGCAAGCCCTTGCCGAGCTTTTGGCGAACGCGCTAGAACTACTTACGGTAAGCTCAAACATATCACGAACCCCGCCGCTGTATATGGCTCATAACGATGCACGCCAATCGAATATTGCCTGGCATGAAAACGAGGGTGTTCGTATGGTGGACTGGAGCTGGGCCGACCCAGCGCCTGAACATGCTGACACGACCATGTTTTTAGTAGACCTTGCAAAAAGTGGGCATGATGTCACTCCGTATATGTACTCCATAAACAAGGAGTACCTTGTAACGTTAATTGGGTTCTGGCTTGCCCATAGTATTTGGGAGACACGCGATGGCAGCACAACGGTACGCGAGCAACAAGTTGCTTCGGCGGTTGCCGCATACCAATTACTTACTCTACCGTCACCGACTTAGCAAGATTACGCGGCTGGTCAACGTCATGCCCTCGCTGCACCGCCATATAGTACGCGAACAGTTGTGATGCGGCATTAAATACCAGTGGCACAAGAAGACTCAGTTTTGTTGGTATGCGCAGTACTGTTTCGGCTTTCACTGTTTTGGGTGTGTTGGTTATCACAATAGCGTGACCATCACGAGCAACTATTTCTATAAGGTTACTTTGCGCTTTATGATACAGCCAGTTGTCTTGCA
>DODJ01000072.1 GCA_003545655.1 Candidatus Saccharimonadota bacterium | reverse complement strand
GAACATATTTAGAACATAAGCAATTGCAATAAAACGAGGCACGATTTACCATACATCAACCGAGTTCCAACCCGAAAGTTTACACATAAATAGGCGAGTTGAAAGCGAATAGGTAAATTAAAGATTTTTTAACCGTACAAAAAAAGGCGAGACAATAAAACAAATAAGAGTTACACAGATTGTCATGCAATAGACTTAACGTCTGAAAATATATCTTTTACGTCATACATATATACAAAATAAGATGAGTACACATACGTCTATGTTCACCCCTACAGGGGAGTAACTGCTGCTTATAGTAATAATTCCTCTTGCCAGTACACTATCCATCTAGATAATTAACGTACATACACGCCGCCCACCAGTAGCCTGGGCATACGTGAAAGTATTGTTGTATATTTTGTCATAAGCAACAAGTTATCCACACTCCAAGCACCGTATTTGCTTTTTTCTCAATTGATTATACGACTCTCCCACCACCCCACTTCTCCACTTTTTGACTTTCACCTACTTGTATATTTTAATATACTTTTTTCGGTGACACACATAATAAGAACAAAAATAGAACATCGGGTAGGCAAAGGAGGAGAGGGGAAGAGAAGCGCTTTTAGCACCCAGCCATGCTTGGTGCTAGTTATCACCCCTACGCCTTATCGATACGCAGCCCGCCCTTCAACACGCACATCAACATACTCAGGCACCTGGCCATGTTCTTGTAGATACTGTAGGGCGCGCTGCATATCCTCGGCTTGCTCCCCTGCTCCCCTGTCGATTGAAAGTTTCACGCGAGTTGTCGTTGCGGTAACATAAATGTCCATCTCCCTAGTGGTGTCTTGTGGAAGCACCGCCCTAGAAACAACGTACCCCCTCTCCCCTGCTTCGGTGACAATTTTTCCGAGAAATGCCAGAAGGCGACTTCCAGCAACAACTATCCCCTGCTCTGGGCGAACACCACTCTCGTCAACCACCTGTACGTCAGGGGCGGCGTAATAGTTGCGCTCAAACACTACCCCGCTCGCATCAACATAATACTGTTGCCCGTGTATCTGCCACCCAGCAACAGGGGTACGGAAGGTCACCGAAAAGTCCGCCTCGGCGATACCAGGAGTCCCTTTCAGGGTAATCGCCTCAAGCTCTGGTAATTGGGCGGCAGCAAAGCTATTGAGTGACTCCTCGTTAAGAAGAAACTTCAACCGCTGTGCAGGGTTAAGAAGAAAATACTGATGGACGACCTCTTCGTATCGAGCCGACTCGAATGGAGCCGCCAATTGCTTCGTAGAACTTGTGATATGCACCTGGGCGATAAGCTGCCACAGCAGTAGCGACAAGAAGACAACCGCACCAAATACGATTAATAGGGTACCCCCAAGCTTTCGACGCTGTCTCGTAAGCGTGTGTGCTTTTTGTCGTTCAGAGTCATCATGCGTAGCGTGCTTATAGCTGCTTAGCGTCTGGTTTCGGCGATACTGCCCTGAAGCCAAAGGTACGCGATTAGTAGACTCACCCGAAGAAGCTACCCGGCGACGGCGCGGGGTGTCCTCGCCAGATGAGTGAGAGCGCTTTGAAAACATGGTTATGCTTATTATACCTTACTTACTGTACGTCGACAGGATAAGCTTAGCCATATCCGCTGCGGCATGGGGTTTGGCAAATTTTCCAAAACGTTTCGCCATAGCGCGCGTCGTCTTGGCATCCGACAGATAAAACTGTACGGCATTGAGCAAAAGTGAGGTATCCTCTATCATTTCATCCTCGTCAAGCACAAGTGCCACCTGCGCATCACCATAGACAGCAGCATTTTTTAACTGATGCCCGCCCGTTAACGCCGCATTCGGCACCAGAATGGTGGGTTTTGCTAGCGCCGCAAGCTCTAGGATGGTCGTTGCTCCAGCCCTGGTTATGACAATATCCGCCGCGCCAAGTAGCCGTGGCATATTATTGATAAACGCATGTAACTGGAAATTTTTTGTATCACTAGGAAACTCCTTACGTAGGCTTTCGTAGTGGCTCGCACCAGCAACAAGTACCACGGACAGCTTCTCTTTAAGCTTTGGTAACACCGAGACAACCGCATTGTTAAGCCGATACGCGCCCAACCCCCCTCCTGTCACCACAAGAAGTGGTTTGTCGGGGTCTACACCCCACTCTTCTTTCGCTTTTCGCTGTTCGTCTGCGGTGTACGGATGGAATGCGTCGTTAATAGGGATCCCTACGTAGTGGCTTTTTTCTTTTGGATATTGATAATATTCCAGTGGCGCCCCTGTTGCAATAGCCGTTGCCCACTGAGATAGAATGCGGTTTGTCAGGCCAGGGTGAGCGTCAGAATCATGGATAACAAGAGGTATTCGTAGTACATGAGCCGCTATACCCACCGGAAGGCACACGTACCCCCCTTTCGTAAAAACAATATCAGGCCTCCACACCACCAATTTATAGAGGCTCTGGAAGAACCCACCGACTACCTTGAAGAAATCAACTATGTTCTTTCCCATAAGCGACGGCCACAAGAAATGCTGTAGTAGTGTTAGATGATGATACCGACGCAGTTTGCCTGCCACGACCGTATCTACCGGAATCGTGTCGTCATACGCGCCTACTATCGAACGCGCCTGAGGAGCAAACTTTGTATCGCACCAAAAGCGAAGCTCAACATCAGGCTGAAGCTGGCGAAGCTCTCTAAGAACTGCGACGACCGGCGTAACGTGTCCGCCCGACCCCCCGCCGACTGCGAGAATTTTCATGGCTTGATACCTCCTTTATTCGTGATGGATGAACGGTATATCGTGATAACTGATATACCAGCCCAAGGGCAGCGGTCATAAACAGCATACTTGTGCCCCCATAGCTAAGAAGTGGTAGGGTTATTCCGGTAAGTGGGAAAATACCAATCATAGCGGCTATATTAAGAATAACATGTGCCGCCAGCCAACCGAAGACACCAGCAACCAAAAGTTTAAGCCGTAAATCTACAAGGAAGTCCATTACCCTTAAAAGCCGCATAAGCAGCGCGACAAACACGGCTATCAACGAGACTGTTCCGATAAATCCAAATGTTTCACCGATAATCGCAAAGATTGAGTCATTCATCGACTCTGGGAGATATCCAGAGGCCTGAACGCTACTCCCAATGCCCACACCAAATGCGCCGCCGCTCCCAAGGGCAATTTTAGCTTGCTGGATATGATACGACTCATCGTCGCTTGTAGAGGTGCTGTCCCCTTGTAGATACGTCATAACCCGCTCTACGCGGTGAGGCGAGGTGAAAATAAGCAGTAGCCCCGCAACCAGTAGAACGGCACCTAAGGCGAGGATAATCTTCTTGTTTATGCCCGCCACATATAGCATAGTTGCGACAATCGCTGTTAAAGAGATACCCGTGCCGAGATCGCGCTGTATAACAATCACCACAAGCATAGCAAGGCCGGTAATCGCCGCCACTGGAAGTAATGTCCCCTGTACGTCATTTATCTTCCCGTCCTTCGCTCGCACACCCAAAAAAACCGCCAGATACAGTAATAGGCCAAACTTAAGTATCTCAGACGGCTGGATACTTCCTAACGGGCCTAGTTCAATCCACCGCGCCGCGCCGTTTGTAGCCTCGACGGCCCCAAACCAGTACGCAAGAGCAAGCCCAAACGAGGCGATAAACCCCACCCAAAGCACCTTCGTACCGTGCTTTAATACCCAGTTATACGGTATTGACGCCATAGCAAAAAACGCCCCAAGCGCTAGGCCAAAACTAACAAGCTGCTTAATGAAGAAGTAATTATCTGAGTACGCATAATCGTATATAGCGTTCATGAGATTTGCCCGCTGTGGCCCAATAGCGTAAATAATCAACAACCCTACAAGCATTAAAATGAGGGTGAACACAAGAATGAGTCGATCGGGATGATGCTTGCGTACCACCCCTTCAGCCTGAGCCGTGCGCCGCTCGCGCATGCCCGCCCTTGTCATTACGAAACAATTCCCCCAGCAAGAGCTATAAGTACGCCTACAAATGAAGTGACTGCTGCAATAACCCAAAAGCGCATCGTCACCTTCGTTTCCGGCCAGCCGATCGCTTCTAGGTGGTGATGAATGGGCGCGGAAATAAACACTTTTCGCTTGAATACTTTCTTACTAAAAATTTGAATAAGGCTCGAGCCGGCTTCAAGCACAAACACCAGCCCAATGATAGGCAGGATGAAAAGTGAATCCGTGAGCATGGCAACAACTCCCAAGGAGGTACCTAACGCAAAACTCCCTACATCGCCCATAAAGAACCTCGCCGGATAAATGTTAAACCAAAGATAGCTCAATAACGCCCCTACCACGGTAAAGCAGAACCCCGCAATCAGCGCATTCCCCTGCATAAGTGCAATAACCCCAAAGCTTCCAAACGCAATTGCTGCGAGCCCCCCGGCAAGCCCATCAAGCCCATCGCTAATATTCACCGCATTACCCGTGGCTACAACGACAAAAGCAAACAATGGAACAATCAGCCAGCCCAGATTCCATTCGCCAATAAAGGGCACCGTTACAGCAGTGACATCAAGCCGATTGAAGAAATACCACCCAAGTACCACACCAATTCCAGTAATCATCAGGAATTTCAACTGCGAGCGAAGCCCGGCAACACCCTTACCTTTACCGCGAATATTGATAATATCGTCAATAAGCCCCACTACCGCCCCACCAGCAAGCGCTGCAAGCGGTAGCCAAGTTTCACGCCTATCAAGGTTAAAACAAATAGTAACTACCACAATTGCTAGTACAAACACCATCCCTGCCATAGTAGGAATATTGCGCTTAAATTTATCAGCATGAAGCTTTGTAAACACCTTAAGCTGCTCACCAGTGGTGCTCTCTGTACGCTGGCGTTTCCAAAACTTATATCGGTACGCGACAAAGGTGTACACTGGCGTCAGGAGCATCGCTAATAGGAACGCGAGTACACTCAGAATAAACGTCCTAAGGATTGCGTCGTTCAAGGCTTCAGTGACAAGTTGCATGGGTGGTTATCCTTTCGGTTGAATCTTTAGGTAGTCAATCATCCAGTTTGAAATATCAGTAAATATCGGCATTGCATCGGAGGCACCACCAAAGGTTTTATCTTTGCCTGATACCGCTACCATTATGACATACTCTGGCGTATCTGTACCCCCGTATCCCAAGTAACTTCCGATCGTTTCCGTATCGCTGTAGCCACCCGGCACTGCCACCTGGGCAGTACCCGTCTTCCCACCGATACTATAGCCGGGCTTGTCTTGGGCTGCAAACGCCTTGCTACGAGCCTCCTCCATCATTGCACGTACGGTTGCTGAAGTTTCGGCCGAGACAACCCCCGTGCGCACTGGGGCGGCTTGATCGTCGGCCTTATATTCGCCGTCTACCATTGTGCCGCTTATAATAGTTGGTGTATAAAAATTACCCCCGTTGACTATAGCACTAAACCCAGTTACCACCTGAAGCATCGTTGCATTCATACCTTGACCGAAAGTAATATTGGCGTATTTAACTTCATTCCCTTCAGTTGAATCAGGCGAGGCTAGCGTCCCAGGGGCTTCATTGGCAAGTTGAATACCCGTCAGCTGGCCCAACCCAAGTCTATCGTGAAAATACTCATACATAGTAGTACGGGCGCCCTGGTTAATACTACTTCCGTCGCCAAGGCGCTGCCCAATAGTAACAAAGCCCGTATTAAGCGACCATTCAAGAGCGGTTTGAATAGTAATATTTCCCGTAATACCTTTGGTGTAATTTTGAATTGTCCACTGGCCAATCACGATGCGGTCGGTGTTAGTAAAGGTCGTGTCTGGCCTAATCACGTTCTTGTCGATACCGGTTGCAAGGGTATAGGTTTTCAATACCGACCCTGGTTCATAGGGGGTTGAAACTACCGCATTATTAAATAGTGCGATATCTTCTACTGTGTAATATTCAGCCGGATTATAGTCGGGCAGGTTCGCCATTGCAAGTACACGGCCAGTATTTGGATCCATCACTACTGCGCTTGCAGCATCAGCCCCTGTGCGTTCAGCGCCCGATTTTAGCGCATCTTCAACCTTTGCTTGTATATTTCTATCAATAGTAAGTACAACATCATCCCCGTCTTGGGCCTGTTCGCGAACATTTCGATCTCCAATGGTGAGCGGCACGTCACTCACATCTGTCACCGTCTCAAGTCGCCCGTCTACCCCCTTCAATGCCTCGTTCATGTAGCCCTCGACTCCGTA
>DODJ01000055.1 GCA_003545655.1 Candidatus Saccharimonadota bacterium | reverse complement strand
AGAACGAGCGTCTCGATAATATCAAGTGACAAGAAGCCTCGCTTGATGAGGTCCATCGTTCGCCCAGGTGTTCCAATGATCACTTGTGGCTGACGACCGAGCTGGCTAATCTGTCGACCAATATTCATGCCGCCAACCAGCAGAGTAGAGTACAGCTTCATACCATAAGAGAAGGCACGGAACTGCTCATCAATCTGCTGCGCAAGTTCGCGAGTCGGCGCGAGAATTAGGACAGACAGTGGCTGTCGGTTCGCTGACAGCTTATCGATAATCGGCAGCAAGAACGCCGCAGTCTTACCTGTACCAGTATTAGCAAGTCCGATTACGTCCTTCCCAGCAAGAATAGGGGGGATCGCTTGGTCTTGAATAGCACTCGGCACATCGTATCCCTTGTGCTGAATGTTGCCATGGAGCTTATCCGCAAAAGGGAAGTCGCTAAATCGGTGCTGCGCTTCGTAAGTCAGCTCTGCCGCCCCTGAGGCTCGATTAATAAATCGACTCGGATGGATATATGCTTTACGGGCGCCACTTTTTTGCTTTGCGCCACTTTTGTGTCGCGGTCGACCGTTCATGGCGCCACGTGATGATGACCCGCTCGAATACGAGCGAGATTTTTTGTAATATGCCATTTTCTGCCTTTCTTTGGCTATGTAATTCGCTGCAGACGAACAGCGAGAACCTTTTGATTTCTACATACTGCGAAGTGTGATTTCACAAGTGTTAGAGGCGGTATCCATTCGGATGCAATAGATTCATTATAGCATAAAAGTAATGCTCTGCATAGATGCCGCCCATTATATTTACTATTCAGCTAAATTATTATATAATTACCACGTTGTCTCGGCATTTTATAAAAGGCTGCGATAGCACCTTTCATTTCATGGCGAGCCAATTCCCATTCGAAAACGACAGGGGGGTCCCATGGGGGCTTCAAAGAGAGGCTTGCTTGCAGCATTCGCCGTTCTCGGCGGTCTGCTGGGTATCGGCGTCATGGCGACGACGGCCATCCGTCGCCGCAAGCTGGCACAGCAGTAATCTGATGAGTGGGGGTGGGGCAGAAGTCATTCTGCTCCGCCCTCGCTCTCAGAAAAACGTAGCTCCGCATACGTATGCGTTTGAGCGCCGCCTCCACGATGAGGCAAACAGGATCCCTTGGTGGGTCCTTTCTTATTTCTTGTGACAAAAAAGCCGACAAACCCTTTGCGCAAAATAATAAAAATCCCTACACTAAGTAGGTTGTTTACAAGAAAAGAGAGACAAATGACCGAATCGACGGCAAAACGAAACAAGATTATTATTAACTTGCTTATTATTTCGACCTTCGTCGTTATTTTGAACGAGACAGTCATGGGCGTTGCCGTACCGCACCTCATGAAAGACTTGAACGTCAGCGCTCTCGCAGCGCAGTGGTTGACGACAGCCTTCCTTCTGACAATGGCGGTGGTTATTCCAATTACAGGTTTCCTGATTCAGCGCGTCAGCACGCGTAAGTTATTTGTGATTGCCATGGGGCTTTTTGTCGCTGGTACGGCCATCGCTGCAGCAGCGCCAGGATTTGAAGTGCTCCTACTTGGTCGCATCGTCCAGGCTAGCGGAACGGCAATCATGATGCCGCTCCTCATGACGACCGTTATGAGCCTCGAGCCGCACGAAACGCTTGGGCGGCGAATGGGGAATATCTCGATTGTCATCTCTGTTGCGCCCGCGCTTGGCCCAACAATTTCCGGTCTCATCCTCAGCCAGTTCAGCTGGCGGTTCCTCTTTATCTTCATTCTCCCCATCGCCCTGACGATGCTTATTATTGGTATGCGGCGAATGCGAAACGTCGGGAAAACAACCAAAGCGCCGATCGACGTCATCTCGGTGATCTTGTCGGCATTTGGCTTCGGTGGTGTCGTTTTCGGACTCAGCAGCCTTGGTGAATCCGGCGGCGAAGGCAGTGTCACGATGCTCGTCGTGCCGCTGGTCGTTGGGGCTATTGCGTTAGCTCTCTTCATCTGGCGACAACTCTTTCTGCAGCGAGCAGACCGCGCGCTCCTTGATCTGCGCACCTTCAAGACCCCAACATTCACCTTGTCAGTTGCTATGTTTGCCATCTGTATGATGAGTATGTTCGGCGCATTCATTCTGCTACCGCTGTATATGCAAAACGTCCTTGACCTTTCCGTCCTCAGCAGTGGGCTTCTACTGCTGCCCGGTGGGCTGATCATGGGACTGTTCGCACCGTTAGTTGGCCGACTTTACGACAAGGTAGGGCCACGCCCGCTTCTTCTTACCGGGACAACCCTCACAGCTGGTGGGCTATGGTTCTTGGCATTTGCCCTCAACGCACAGAGCAGCTGGGTGACGCTACTCATCGGACACATGATCTTCAGCACAGGCTTAGCTTTCATTTTTACCCCGCTCTTTACGAGCAGTCTTGGGTCACTTCCGAAACATCTCTATTCTCATGGTTCAGCTATCGTCTCGACCATGCAACAGGTTGCAGCGGCCGCCGGTACGGCGCTGTTCGTCTCGATCATGTCTGGCGTCCTCGCATCTGGCGTCAGTCGGGGAGCAAGCCTACTCGAGGGCTACGCAGAAGGAATTCATGTCGCTTTCATGTTGAGCGCGACAACAGCGTCATTGGCGATCATCACCGCATTCTTCATCAAAAAGGCGAAGGCTACAGCAGGCGCGCCGCCAGCACACTAGGGAAGTACGCGAGCATGCTTACTCGTCTTTGGTAGTTTTTTGCACTTCGCTGGCAAGCTTGAGGACGTCATTACCAGATTTATGCTCAATGATAATTGCAGGATTTTCTTTGGTGCCGTGACGAGTAATCAACGAGCCCTTGCTCTCGATAGTAATAGATTCGCAATGCACCGACTTCACGACGCCCTGCGCCAGTCCACCGAGCCATCGCCATGCGATATGATCACCAGGTTTCATGAGTTTATGATAGCAGATCGACGATATCTAGCTCTTTTTCAAGAAATTCTGAAGATGGTCGCTCCACTTCTGTGCACTCTCTTCGCGGAACAATTCTTCAAGAAAATGGACCATGATGTCCTGACGCAGGGCACCCTCTTCTCGCCCGGCGCCAGTCATAAGAATCGCCGGTATCGTCAGGAGTTTATCAAAGAAATGCTGCACGCTGTGAGTGGTCTTTGCAGCTCGGTACGCATTAGCATCGACATGCGAGTCAATCGGATCGAGATTAACATCAAAAAACGGATTGCCTTTTGAAGCATTGTAGGCGTGTGTACGCAGAATACCTTGAGCGCCAATAGCATCGCACATATCGGCGTCGCTGACGATCATACCCTCAAGAGTTGTGGGGCGGATTCCTTCTAGGAATTTGTTGTATCCCATCGTTTGAATAATATTCACGACCGCTCGTTTCGTCATCGGGTCTGCTCCTAGCTGATCGAGTATCCTGTTTGCGTTCGTCAAGTGACGAGCGCTCTCTTGGCCAAATATCTTGTAATCATCAACGTCATGCAACAGTGCCGCTAACTCTACTATATTCTTGTCGGCATTCTCTTTTTCGGCAAACTTCATTGCCAAGCCATGAACACGCATCACATGATCCATGCCATGCCCGCTTTTATCCTTCTCTAGCAACACTCTAACTTTTTCTAAAACAAATTCATTCACAGGGCATCTCTCCTTACTTCAGCATCCTAAGCACTTCGTTCCAATCAGTAATCGAGAAGTCAGCCAACTTATCTATAGCGATCCTATCCGGATCTGACATTTCATCCTGAACCGAAATCACCGTTGCGCCAGTTGATTTAGCCGCGCGAACCCCTTTAAAACTATCTTCGAAAATGAGTACCCGACTTGGCTCTATTTTATATTGATCAATAACAGCAGTAAATGTCTCTGGATGAGGTTTTGGCTTGGTGATGTGATCAAGCGCGACCACTGAATCAAAAAATTTGATAGGATTCAGTAAGCTTGCAGTTTTTGAGTTGGTAGACGAATAAAAGAGTAAATCTCTCATTTCCGAGTTGGTTGCGAGGCAAAGTTTAGCGTCAGGGTATTTTTTTCTGATTGCAAAAAGCGTCTGCGGAGCTGCTGATTTATACTCGATCTGCCCTTGAATCTCAGTAGCCACACTATACACATGCCGCCATATCGTCTGCATATCGGTCGTTCCATCGCCAAATTCAACATCCAGAAATCTAAAGTAAGCACTCTCTTCTGTCGAGTGCGTGTTCACCTGTTTCAGCTGCGCAGCCAACTGGCGGAAGTAGGACTCAGGCTTATCAACACCATAGAATCTCCGAACATAAAGGCGATCCCACGCAGGATACATTGCAGCCGAATTCAACAACGTCCCATCCCAGTCAAAGATAATGAGGTCGTAGTCATCTAACGCAAGTTTTGATATATGTTTCATATTTTACAGATAATAGTGAGTATCCAAGTATGCCTCTATGTACGAATTATCGTCGATAATATCAAAGTGCTCGTAGCGAACGCCTTCAAGTGCCAGGCGGTGATCGGGGGTCGACAGAAGTGAATCAAGAAAATCGACAAATTCAGCATCATTACCTCGTCTCTTCGAGTCCGATAGAATACGATGCTTTCGGTTTGGTCCAGGGTAGAGGATCGTATACTTGAGATTGTGTTTGTCTAGCTCTGTGAGTATATCTTTCCCGAGAGTGAGAAAAATGACCCTATATTTGCCTAGATTGTCCAAAACGGCTTTTGTGTAGTTTTCGGGATAGTCCGGGTTATCGATCCAGTTCTTTTCGCCTTTTGCCACTTCGTCGTTCGGATGCCGATCGCTATATATACGAGCGTAGTCAATAGATTCAATATCGAGAGCGACATCGGGATGCTTTTGCGCAAAAGTCGTCTTACCCATTGACGCAAACGAGGCAATCAATAAGGTGTCCGCTGAGTTCATCTTTTTCTTCACGCCGCCGTCTGGACCGTAAACAAACAAGTCATAGTCACTGATATTTAACTTTGAAAGTAGGTGAGATGGATCTGAGCTTGAGAATGCATACAGTGCCGGCCCCAGCGAGCTCACAGCAGCGAAGTCAAATACATCGCGCATACGTCCCAGAACTTCTTTTGTTCGATCCGACTGGACGCTTTCCTCTAGTGGTTTTGAGCCAAGCGTGATGTTCTCCTTAAGTGCTTCAATAAACACGCCGCTATCGTGCTCGATAATGCCGGTTATAACCTTTTCGAAAACATTATAGACGATACGGTATGAATCTTCGTCCTTGTCAGGAAGTGAAGCTGTCCAGAAATCAATTTCATACTGGCCACTGATTGATGAAGCGTCCTTGGGAATCGCGACAATCGTATAAAAAGGGAAGTCGTTCACTTTATACACCGTATTAGCGACCGTCTCCGGTATTTGACTGAGCGTCGGGTTAACAATGAAACCCTTCCCCTCATCTGCCGGCTTGCACCCCATCTCAAATATCATCCCAGGATTGAATAGCAAATTTAGTCCGAGGGCGGAGTAGTGTCCTATTCCCATCGAGAATAGATCACTGATCGTGAGGTCGCGACCAGATACTTTTGCGCTACATAGATAAATTCCTCCCAATATCTGTGTAGACAATCCTAGACCCGTATGCTCCCTAATTGACCTATTCACAGAAACAAATACGTCATAGTGATCTTCTGAGTTGATGTACGCCCTTAGCTTATCGAGATCTATGGCAAAATCGAGTTGCTTCACATCAACACCGCCCGCTACTTTGACTGAATCCTCGGAAGATTCAGATTTTCGCACGACAATTTCAATCGGCATATTCTTCAATGAATAGCCCATGCTGCCGTGCCGCAAGATGCCGGCGATCAGCGAGAGGTCAAAGGTGAACATGTGCACTCGCGGATACACCGTGAGCGACACCGCACCATCTTTCATGACGTAAGCCGCATGTTGATGTTGGGTAGTGATAATTTCTATAGGTGCTGTTTTCATAAAACTAAATATGGACCGTTCCACCCGTCATATTAAGCGTTGAGTTAGTAATGAATGGATTATTGACCGTAAATAAAATCGCCGCTGCCATGTCATCTGGTGTGCCTAGTCTTCCAATATAGTTACTTGAAGCGACGGCCGCCCGCTTCTCGTTATCCCAATCGGCAATCATGTTACTTTCAAAGGCGCTCGGGACTACCAAATTGATTCTGACATTATTTTTAAAATCTCGAGCGATAGAATGCACGATGCCATTTAATGATGCCTTGGTGGCTGCGTAAGGTAATTTTGCACCATGGTATGCAGCCGACGATCCAATCAGAGTCACAGAATTATCGTGGAGCTTTTGTAGACTGACGTACTTTGAAAAATCTTCCGATAACTTGGCGGGCATATATTCATTGATCAAAAAACTACTTTTCCAATCATTCGAAGAGACGCCCGACAAAACGATGAGAGACGCCGAGGTGATGCCAGAAGTATTCTTAAGGTCGTTCAGAAGAAGTTCCGAAATTGCCGCCACAGAAGCCTCGTCAGTAACGCCCTGCGATTTGATAAAATTCTCTAATCCATAAGGGTTAGACCTGCCTATAAAGGCCGTCAGGCTATCGCCCACAACAAGTTTTGCGATTGACGGGGCGAGAACGCTCGAGCTTCCGATGACGTACACTTTTCGCATGGATTATCCTAACTTAATCACTTGACTGATGTCATGACTTTTATAAATTGAATCGATGACGAGCATGTTATTGAGCTGGTCTTTAAGGTTTCTGTCGCGTGAATCAAAGCGGTTTTTTTTAGATTTCTCGATGAAGTAGCTTAGCTGCTGATCTACTTCTTCGGTTTTAAAATTAAATGAGTGCGACTCCATCTCCACGCCATCCTTATCATAAAGTGTCACTTTTCTTTCGTCGACATAGATTGAACCATCTGAGCCAAATATACGGACTTTTTCATTTTTTTGGTTAAAAATTTTTGTAACAACGAGATTCGCGTTAATCCGACCATCCCGATAGGTCATCATGGCCTTCATCGTGTCATCGATCGTGTAGTTGCTATCGAGGCTGTGATAGTTCAACTGAGCATACACTTTGTCGGGTGTTCCAAATATGTAGGTCAACAGGTCGATACTGTGGTAACCCATATCTAGTGCAGCGCCGCCGCCCGATATCTTTTTATCAGCCCGCCATCCGCTCGCCATATCTTCGGCTGAAAGTTTCATGGTGTATTCAACGTATACCGAATATACCCTACCAATAGAATCGAGCAGTTTCTTCGTTGTGTCGTAAAGTTTTGAAAAACGCCGTTGCACACATATCTGCAAATAGGTATCGCTGTCTTGATACATATTGATGATCTCGATTGCTTCTTGATAAGTCATTGCCAGTGGCTTTTCCTTCAACGTTGCAATCTTATGGGCGGCAAGTGTTCTTAAAATGCCCGAATACTCAAAGTGCGGAACCGACACGATGGCCAAATCGGGCATGCCCGTCTGGATCGCGTCCACTAAAGAAGTAAATACCGGTACTCCGATAAGCAAATGGTACTCGTCAAGCAGAGCCTGATTAGTATCGACGATCCCTATGATTTTGACGTCTTTGCGTCTCATCAAAGCCGGTATGTGATCTTTGCGAGTTTGACCACCCAATCCAACTACTAACACTTTATGGGTCACAGAACCGCTAGCGTCGGCACTCTTCAGTAATTCTTGCTTCATCAAAGATCCTTTTCAGATGTACAATATGAATTTATTATAACACTTATTTAATATATTTGCAACAGTTTTACTCGTAAGCGACCTCGTAGACACGAGGAAACCGACGCATCACAGCTAGTGTATAATAATTACATGAACGATCCCAGTAATGCATACGGCGTCATTCAACACGTCGATATTCCAGGTAGAACAGACTATCTTTTTAGAATTTCACTAAAGGCGCTAGTCTTTAATGATAAAAATGAAGTCCTATTGGTAAAAGAAGCAGGACGCGACATGTGGGACATTCCCGGAGGTGGCGTCGATCATGGTGAAACAATCAAAGACGTCATCCGAAGAGAGCTAGAAGAGGAGGTCAACCTCAAAGGCGACTTCACATACCGGGTCATTCTGGCAGAAAGCCCGACGTTTGTCGAAAGCATCAAAATATGGCAAATGCGAATTATATTCGCCGTTTGGCCTGAAAATACGGATTTCTCAGCAGGAGAAGATGGTGATGAAATTTGGTTTGCACATCCCGAAAAGCTGAAAGAATCAACGGTAGCAACAGAAAGCATTATTGCTCACTATGCCGAGCTCGCAGGCGCCGTGCAAGCGGAACAAGAATAGTTTGCTAAATATTCAATAATATTGTATTGTAGTTTCATGATCGAATCGGAAGCTACTGAATACCGAGATTTTATCATTGTCCACGGGCCTCCGGGAGCAGGCAAGGGCACTATGTCTGACCGCTTTAGCGCTGAGCACACGTACGCTCAGCACATCTCGGCTGGTGATACCGTGCGCGCCATAGTAAGTGGTGAGCGAATCTCTAGGAGTAGCGTGGCTGTGAAGTTTGCGACCGAGCGAAATCTTCTCATGACCGACGATATCTCAACCGACGTCATACTCGAGGCAGCAAGTCTTGATACGTCTACTTCTTTGAGCCTCGTCGATGGATACCCTCAGCGAAAAGGCGAGCTAGACAATCTTCTCCTAAGGGCCGAACAAGAGAAGGTGCGAATTTTAGGTGCGCTGTGCCTAGAGGTGAGTGGCGATGTCAGTGTGGAGCGAATGGCACGTCGAGGGCTACGCAAAGGTGAAGCGCTCGCAGATGATAGTGATGCACTGATTTATTACAGGCAACGATATGAGCGCTTTATGCAGAACTACAGAGACATCAAAGCACTGCTTGAAAACAATATGGACGTCGTCGAACTAGATGCAAGCGGCTCTAAGCGGGTCGTGTACGATAAGTTCAAAAAAAGTGTCTACCGATCATTACTTTTGCCGGACACTGACACTATCTAAACAGTTTTATCTTTTTACGAGCTAGAGCTAAACATAGAAAAAAGAGTCACGCGCGACTCTTTTTTCTATGGCTGAGAGTACAGGTCTAGTACCAGACTCACGCGGTTGAGAGTACGGATCTATATCACTGTTGCTTTGATTTTAATACAATCGCAGCAATGACAAGCGCAATCGACAACAGAAACAATAGCGCATGAAACCATACTAATACCGGCTGGCCCGAATATCCTCGATCGCCCGCTACTTGAATAGATATATATGTAATTGCGATACTAAGCAGTAAACAAAGTATCCATTTGGCATCTTTTATTTGTAGTGGCTTCATTGCTCCACTATAGCAAATAAGCATTCTGTAATTAGAATGCTTATTTAACTTTTGTTCGAATCTATCTTGGCTGGGGATAGTGGATGTGTTTCAGGAGGATAATACTGTAAATTATTCAAAATCTCTTTTACGTATGGTTCGGTTTTAACGCTATGTATATATGAATCTGTGGTATTTGCATAATACTGGACTAGCGTAAGTATGTAGCACCTGACCTCGGCACGGGCCAACATTTATGCTATTATCGGTACATGAATTTACACATACTTAGGGGTCGAACTAACCACAGTTCTTCGTCGGCCGAGGATAGGTTGACGTGTTAGGCGTCTTCATCCTCCAGGCCATCGGCTTGTTCATTGCTACCAACATCGACGATATCATCGTACTGTCGCTATTCTTTGCCCGCGGCGCCGGCCGCTCCGGCACAACCGCCAAGATTATTGCCGGGCAATATCTCGGCTTTGGCGCAATTCTGGCTACAGCGGTTATCGTGGCCCTAGGTGCCCGCAGCTTTCTGCCGGAGAGCTTCATCCCTTACTTTGGCCTCATTCCACTAGCCCTTGGACTCCGCGCCGCTTGGCAGAGCTGGCGTGGTAAAGATGATGATGACGACGAACAGGTCACCGGCAAGCCAATCAGCGTAATGACGGTCGCTGCGGTCACTTTCGCCAACGGTGGCGACAACATCGGTGTCTACGTGCCAATCTTCGTCACTGTTGGGGCCGTAGGCATTATCGCTTACTCAGGTGTCTTCCTACTACTAGTGGCCGGCCTGGTGCTCGTCGCCCGTTACGTCGCCACCCGTAAGCCTATAGCCGCTACACTCGAACGCTGGGAGCACGTACTCTTCCCGCTGGTTCTAATTGGCCTTGGCATCTTCATCCTCGTTGAGGGTGGTGCCTTCGGGTTGTAAAAAAGCACTTTACGGTATAGGCAAAAAAGTTTTACGTTAATAGAACATACCTAGTATTTGGAATCAAGTAAAACTCTAGATCTCATGAATTCAAGGATACTTACTGCTGTTATTTGATGACATGGTCTAGCTTAGGTATTATGATATTAATAAGCTATTTATTAGTTTTCCATAGATATATCTAAATTTTCTAAGCACCTTACTTTCATTGATCAAGGCAAAACTAAAATAGAATCACTTTCGTGATTCTATTTTAGTTTCCGATGCAAAAGCACAATTAGGGACACGGGTCTCATTTCATGCTGTCGCATCTGGCTGGGGATGTGAGACATATAGTATGAGCAAGATTTCCCTTAATAGAGTTAGGTGGCGAAAATGATACCAAAACGATACCGATTTTAGACTTTTCGCAAGAATTAACATATAGTGATTCTTATGAGTAAGGTTGATTGGGCGATAGCAGAAGCAAGATATATAACAAAACCGCAAGCCAGCTACGACTGGATTGCTCAGATGTTCGATACTACAAAGATAACGGTCGTTCGACACGCAAAGAAGCGCTCGTGGCAGCAAAAGCGAAAGAAGTACACTGAAGATAGAATCGAAGAGCTATTAAGAAGGTCTTTTGAGAAACGCGTTGACGTTGATGAAAGACATCTTCGTGCACTTCGGATTACCCAATACACATTTCACAAAGAGATTGTTAGATTAGGACAAAAACAGGCAAATGGCGATAACATTCCAAGTAAAGAATGGTCTCATCTCGCAAGCTTAAGCAACGCAGTCGCAAAAGCAATAATGACCGAACGAACAATACTTGGTTTACCAGCAAAACCAATAAAAGTTACTGACCCTGAAGAAATTGATAGAATACAGAGAGAAAAAGGTTATAAGACTGAGTCTTTAGATCAAAAATATCGCGAAACTAAAGCTTTGCTTGAAGGTATCGACATAGAAGCAATCTTGAAACATAAGAAAATTCTAGAAGATTACGTAAAGAAGGTCGAACAAACCGGTGACTATAACGTCGAGCATCCTTTGTGGTAGTAACTACCAGCTCACGCTGTTACTGAACATTGAGCTTGGGACCCCTGTAAGTTGTATATCAAACTTCAGGCTTGCCTCGACCATCGTACTCGCGTTATGAATTCTAAATGTTACCGCCCAGTTGTTATCCATGACGAGCTGGACCGTCGTTAGCGACGGCGCACCACGAACGTCTTTATAATCAAGGTGGTAAATTTTCGAAGGCATCTCTACACCGCGCACTCTCAGTGATGGTTGCTGAGTGCTGGACGCCATATTAAGCGTCCCATGTAGGTTGAAGCATTGTAGCGTGGTAAATCGACTTGAATCGTTCGAGATAATTTTATAGAAGTCCTTCCTGCCCAACAGGTATTCAAGCAAGCGTGCCGGCACGATACCCGGATTGTCGTTAGTGAGGCGTACCAACTCGCTCATAAAAGCACTGAGAAGTGGAATATATACGGCTTGCTCTTTGTCCGCCATGTCACTCCATCGCAGATTAATACTCTTCATTTCCTGCAGGCGAACGAATATCGGTTTAATTTCGTCAAAATAGCTCTGAGAGCAAGGGAGCCCCAACCACTCTTTGCCAAAATCAATTGTTGGCGAGAGTCGTGAGTGCTTCACTGCCGAATGGTTGTGTTTTACCGAGACACCGATCTCCCACTCAATACTGCGGCGAATAATGAGTACGTCACGAACATCGCCCTCCTGACCGCGACGATCCTCCTGTAAGGAAAGTTCAAGATCATCATTTCCATCTTCGATAATTTTTGGTTCAAGCTGAATAAGACTTTCTATACCGGCTCGTGAAGACTTCTTCATTGTTTCTTGAAGCTCTTCACCGAGCAATTCCCACGCTTGTTGTGCTACAACCAGACTTGAATTGTGAATGATACGCACATTACGAATTCCACTTACCAGCTCAACGATTGACTGAACACAAGCATATTCATAAGCTTTGCCTTGCACTGTCTGGTTAAGCACAGGAGCAAGCGGCGACATTATTTCGACTCCTCTAGGGATTTATAGAGCTCTTTCGCGACAGCTCGGGCTAAATTAACGGGCACCGCGTTACCTATCTGCTTGTATATAGACACGAGTTTACCGGCAAAATGCATATCCTCGGGGAATGTCTGCACAGCCGCAGCCTCGCGCCAAGACAGTCGTCGGGTTCGACCTTCGCCAAACTTCCATAAATCCTTGTCAATCTTGACCATATCCGGCGATGAAGGATGGAGGGTAACTTGTTTCGCCATTGCGGGGACAGTGAAAGCTTGCTCGCCCCAGTCTCTTTTCCTGTTTCGGCTCATAAAGCGAGGCGAGAACCCTCCCTCAAGAATCTCATCTTCAGCCGGCTCAGAAAAATGACCAATGACGTCTCGTAGAGTTACTCGTTTCTTTGCCGGTAAAGGATATTCAAACTTCGCCTTCACATCCTTACGAATACCAACCATAATCACGCGGTAGCGGTCTTCTGGCACACTGTAGTCAGCGGCGTTCAGTAACTTAAATTGGACATCATAGCCCTTGTCGGAGAATTCGCGAATAATAACTTTAATAATTTCACCGCCACCAAGAGTTAAGATTCCTTTAACGTTTTCAGCAACAAATGCCTTTGGCTGAACCTTTTCAATAACTTTAACGAAGTACTGGTAGAGTACGTTGCGCTTGTCATCAACTTTGCGTGGACCTGCCAAGCTGAAGCCTTGGCAAGGAAATCCTCCCAATACAACATCTGCTGACGGAATTG
>DODJ01000032.1 GCA_003545655.1 Candidatus Saccharimonadota bacterium | reverse complement strand
CTTCATCACTTGAAACCTGTTGGAAGACTTGATAAAGACAGTAGTGGCGTGCTGCTTCTTTCTGATGACGGTACCTTTGCTTACGAAATGACACACCCCAAGTTCCATAAAACTAAACAATACGAGATAACGCTCAATGCGCCGCTCGAACCGCTCCATCAGCAAATGATCAGTGACTACGGCGTCATGCTTGAAGATGGCCCAAGCAAACTTATGCTTGAGCGGCAAGGCGATGATCGCACCACTTGGGTAGTACACATGCACGAAGGCCGCAACCGACAGATTCGGCGCACCTTTGCGGCGCTTGGGTACGAGGTTACGGTGTTGCATCGTACGCAGTTTGGCGCCTATACGCTCGAAGGTGTGCCACCAGGTGCTTACGCTGTTACTGAGAAGAGATAACGATACGGCTCCAGGGATACGTACGTATACACAGCAAACTCTTTCCAACAAACTGATACGCGCCTCATGGCATGTGTCGAGCAGACCGCTCCACATGTCGTGGGGCGATTTGCTTTTCCGTATTCATCCTACTTACGCTCGCAAAATTCCCAAAACTATGCTAAAATTACCTCTGTTATGGCTTCAAAATTACCTACCGTTGCTATCATTGGCCGCGCGAACGCAGGAAAAAGTTCGCTTTTTAACCGTTTCGTGAAAACCAAGCAGGCAATTGTCGCAAAAGAAGCCGGCACTACTCGCGACAGCGTTCTTGGTAGGGTGACCTACGGCGACCACAACTTCTGGCTCGTTGACACCGCCGGACTAAAAGACCCCAACGACGAATTTGAAGCTTCTATTCAAGATCAAATCACCGAAGCCGCCGATGCCGCCGATGTTATTCTCGTCGTCGTCGATAGTACCGAATATGTAGGCGATGAAGACCGCATTGTTGCCAAAAAGGCTCTCAAAAGCCGCAAACCGGTTATTTTGCTTACCAATAAAGCCGACCTTGCTGGCAGCCTGCCAACGGATGAATTCAAACGCCTTGGCATTAAAGATATCATCCCCACCAGCGCCGAGCATGCTCAAGGTATTATCGAAACCCTCGACCGCCTTACGGAGCTTCTTCCAGCAAGAACCGAACAAGACCATAGTGCTATTCGTGTATCCCTTATTGGCCGACCGAACGTTGGTAAAAGTAACCTCTTTAACACCCTCGCCGGTAAGCAACAAGCGCTGGTAGCGAACATTGCCGGCACCACCCGCGATATTAACCGCATAAAGGTGAAATATAAGGGTGAATATATCGAGCTACTCGACACCGCCGGGGTGCGCCGCCAGGGCAAGCAAGAAGTGGGTATTGAGAAATTTAGTGTTCTTCGTACACTTCAAGCCATTGAAGAAAGTGATATTTGTTTTCTTCTTATGGATGTAAACGAACTAAATACCCAACTTGACCAGCGCCTTGCTGGTATCATCAATGAAGCAGGCAAGGGGCTTGTGGTGGTGGTAAGTAAGTGGGACAGCGTTATTGAAAAAGACGCCTACACCCGCGACGCGCTTGCACCGCGTATTTCTCGTACGTTCGATTTTGTGCCATGGGCACCCCTCATTTTCACCAGCTCGGTAACCGGGCAAAACGTTTCGAAGCTGTTTGACCTTATTTTAGATATTTACACACGCCGCACCCAAGAGCTCAAAACACGCAAACTCAACGATCTTCTACAGAAGACCGTCGCCGCACACCCACCAGCAGGCCTTAAGAACACCTTTCCAAAGCTTCGCTACATGGTACAAACCGACACGTCACCGCCATGGTTTGTTATTTACGGCAGCAACCTTAAGTTCCTTCACTGGAGCTACAAGCGCCACCTTGAACGCGTTATGCGTGAAGCCTTCGACTTCGCCGGGACTGCTATCAAGTTTAGCTTCCGTGATGAAAAACAAATTAAGGCCAACCGAGAGAAAGCTGAGCGCGCCGCCGCAGCCGCTGAAGCGCCCCAAGACGGCGAGTACGAGCTATAGCGAATAAAATGAAAACTCGCCCCCGAAGGGGCGAGTAATCCTCAGAAGGTATCGCGGGCAGAGGTACGCCCTCGTACTCGCGCCAAAGGAAGGTTATAGTACACGCGAAACGAGTGCTGTGTCCGCAACACCCATACGCGCCGACAAAACCACAGCAACAGCAGACACGAGTAGAAGACGAAGACAATGGCCACAGCCTGCTCGCTTGGATTCCCTATAAGGAAGAGGGCTAGGTACGCCAAACCTCCCATGAAAAGAACCAGGCCAGCCCCCATACAGATACTCAACGATATCCGCTTCTCCTGCATCTCGGTCGCGTCAACATCGAGCGTATTGAGCCGCTCTACAGTAACAACGAGGACGAGCACCAGCAAGAGCGCAAGCAGTACCGACTGCACCAGGTACAGCACCCAAAAAGGGATTTCGAAGAACCCACCGAACAGGGGAGATACAACTAGAGTGGCCATACGAGCCCTTTCTCTGAGGTGCGCTAACACCTCAAGTCTTTTTGGAAAACGAAGTGTTAGTCTAATATATTATTATAGCACATTTGCCTTAGATTTTCAATAATTGTATACTACGTGCATGAAGCTACTCCTCGCACAGGGCAACCCTGGCGCCAATTACGCGCGTACACGCCATAACGCCGGCTGGATTATTATCGACACACTCGCAGAAACGTTCGGCGCCACCTGGAAGTCATCCGGTAAGTTTAATGCCCTACTTGCCGAAGTAAACCTCCATGGTCAAAAAGTCATACTCGCAAAGCCTCTTACATTCTACAACGAAACAGGGCAGGTGGCTCGGTCACTTGCCGATTTTTACTCGCTAGATCCTTCAAACGACTTACTTGTCCTCCATGACGAGCTTGCCTTGCCATTCGGAGCCGTGCGAGTACGTCAAAAGGGGAGCGATGCGGGTAATAACGGCATCAAAAGCCTTAATAGCCATCTCGGCCAAGAGTACTGGCGTATTCGCATAGGAATATGGAGCGAACTTCGAAACCGTATGGATGATTCAAGCTTCGTACTTTCTCGGTTTACTACCGACGAACTTGCGTCCTTGCAGCACCTTGCCCAAAACCCCATTGCGCAGCTAGTAGAGGACTTTCTAAATGGAGAAATGGCACATTCTAGCTATACGGCATCCACATAGCCACTAATGGGAATTGCGACGTTAGGCTGGGTTTGGTAGAGCAACCCAGCATTCACTCCCACCTGAAAGGGTATTTGTAATACCTGATGCCGGTACGGCTGAAGTAAATGTCGCCCAGTTTCCACTTAGTGGTTGGCCGGCCGTACACTGCGTACCAGTCCCCTCAAGAATATACATAATAAAATAACGATGCTGCACACCGTCGAGTGTTACCCCGCTACTACCATGGTTCGTAAACATAATACCGTTCCTTCCGCCTACTAGCGTTGGATTCGTATCAGGTAGTGTGCCCATGACCGTACGTAACTCCGCATTGAGCGTAGGGTTCTCGTCCATAGCATCTGCCGATGGTGGCGTACCTGTTCTTCTCCAGCAAAAGTCATCAGGGTTATTTTCGCCCAAACAGCTATAATTGGCTCCACCAGTACTGGGATACGCCGAATGCAGCGCCGCATATTGAGCAAATGCTTTCATATACGCATTCACTGCTACGAGAGTTTGTGCATTACGAGCCCGTTGCTGTATGCCGGTATAAGCAACAATGGTAATTGCCGCAAGTATAGCAATCACAACGATGACAATGAGAAGCTCGACGATTGTAAACCCTTTTTGTTTTGCCCACATGCTCATGGACTTAGTATATCATAGAGATTTTTACTCTATAACTCATTAGTAGTTTGCAAATAAAAAAGCGCCAGGTAAGGGTGGGCATCACCTGGCGCCATTTTACCCTTTAACCCACCCGAGAGAATATTCGATGAAGCGTCGCGATCGATAACTATGATGATGCGCGCCTGGTTGAACCTCGCAGAGTCCCAACCACTACTGTATAGTCACCCATGAATATCTCCTTAAACGGGTCGCCTTTCCACAAGTGAAAAGGTGTTAAAGGGATTAGTAAGCGTGCAAAGCTGTCGTGGGATGAACCCAAAGCTAGAAAAGTGGAGGGTAGGTACTTTAAAAGCGCCTTGCACACTACCTAACATTGGCAGTACAATTAAATGAACTACCGTTAGAAATAGGGGGTATAAGGTGCTTGATGCAGCGTCTTATTTTTGTGCGCCGTATCAATCGTTTTTCATTATAGCACCTTGTTGACTTTAAGTCAATACTTTTTTAAAGGTAACCATGAAATTAGGAAAAATCAATAGATTATCTATAGTAGATAGCTCATTCACCTCTATACTAACTACCATCGCCCCGCCGCCAAAAGCGCTCTATTATATCGGTGCGCTACCAGAAAAGCGCCCCACAGTGGCAATAGTTGGCTCACGCCGTCCCACCCCTTATGGAATAGAGGTAACGCGGCAGCTCGCGTATGACCTTGCAAAAGCCGGTGTTACTGTTATAAGTGGTCTTGCTTATGGTATTGATGCCGCTGCCCACAAAGCAGCTTTGGAGGCGGGCGGTACGACTATTGCTGTGCTCGCTAACGGGCTCCACCGCGTCTATCCCACGGCACATATAGGGCTGGCGCGCGATATTATACAAAAAGGCGGGGCTCTCATAAGTGAAATGCCGCCTGGCGAGGACGCTCGGGCGTACCACTTTTTAGCCCGTAACCGCATTATTAGCGGGCTTGCCGATGCGGTTGTCGTCACCGAGGCAACCGACCGCAGCGGTACTTTTTCTACGGCCACACACGCCCTTACTCAAAACAAGGAGCTTTTTGCCGTACCGGGGCCTATCACGAGCTTGCTATCAGTAGGCGCGAACAAATTACTAAAACAGGGCGCGCACCCAGTAACCTCGGCTCAAGATATCCTCGAACGTATCGCGCCCTCGTATATAGTAGCTGCACCAGAACCGCTTGGCGACACCACAGAAGAGCACCTAATTATTACCCTACTCAAAAAAGGCGTCAGAAAGGGTGATGAACTACAGCAGCAAAGCATGCTTTCACCCCAGGTTTACTTGCAGACACTCACTATGCTTGAGATAAAGGGGATTGTACGCCCACTTGGTGGGGACCGATGGTCGTTATGAGGGGGGTCGCTTTACAAACCCCCTCCGTATGCTGTACAGTTGTGCGTTGTGCGATTGCCACAATTAGGTACAAAAGGGGTATTGTATATCCATCATAAAAGTTAAGCATTTATTTAGAATCACTGAGTATACTTATATATATGTCAAAGAATTTAGTCATTGTTGAGTCACCCGCAAAGGCCAAGACCATTGGGAAGTATCTTGGTAAAGACTTCACTGTGCTCTCTAGCGTAGGGCATATTCGTTCTATCGCCAAAAAAACGAAAGACGGTACCCCGCCTATTGATGTAGCAAAGGGGTTCTCTACCACTTACGAGGTAGACCCTGAAAAGAAAAAAACCATTACCGAACTGAAAAAGGCCGTTAAAACCGCCGAAAACGTGTGGCTCGCAACTGATGAAGACCGCGAAGGTGAAGCCATTGCGTGGCATCTTTGCGAGGTACTTGGCCTCAGCCCCACCACCACAAAACGTATTGTGTTTCACGAAATTACCAAGTCCGCCATTGAAGAGGCCATTAAAAGCCCTCGTTCAGTAGATATGCAACTCGTAGAGGCCCAGCAAGCCCGTCAAATCCTCGACCGCCTTGTAGGGTTCGAGCTAAGCCCCGTTGTGTGGCAAAAGGTACCTGGCGGTAAATCGGCAGGTCGCGTACAATCACCGGCAGTGCGACTTCTTGTAGAGCGTGAGCGTGAAATTCAAAACTTTGAAGGCGCCTTTCAATTTAAAGTTACCGCTGAATTCACGCATAGTGACACCTCTATAAAAGCCGAACTTCCTAAGCGGTTTGATACCGAAGAGGAAGCGCAGGCCTTCCTTAACGAGCTTCTTGGGGCTACCTTCACCGTTGCCGACGTCACTACAAGCCCAGGCACCCGCAACCCCGGCGCACCATTTACCACAAGCACTCTTCAGCAAGAGGCAAACGCCAAACTTGGTTTTGGTGCTCGTGCCACCATGGCCAGCGCACAAAAACTATACCAAGAGGGTAAAATTACCTACATGCGTACCGACTCAACAGTGCTAAGCAAGCAAGCGCTTGCCGCCACTGCCGAGTACGTCACTGGTGCTTTTGGGGCAGAGTATTCACAGGTGCGCCAATTTAAAACAAAGTCAGCCAGCGCACAAGAAGCACACGAGGCTATTCGCCCAACGAACATCGCCCAAGAAAAGGGGAGTAGTAACGAGTACGACCAAAAACTTTACGACCTTATCCGCCGCCGCACGCTCGCAAGTCAAATGGCACCAGCAAAACTCGAGAAAACCACCGTCACTATCTCCATAAGCTCCTCTCAACACCAGTTTGAAGCAAAAGGTGAGGTAATTATTTTCGATGGCTTCCTAAAAGTATACGGTGCAAGCAAAAAAGATCCCGAAATCCTTCCTCCGCTACAGTCTGGTGACACTCTGGTATTTACCGAAGCAGCAGCACGGCAAACGTTTAGCCGCCCACCAGCGCGATTCACCGAGGGGTCGCTCGTGAAAAAACTTGAAGAGTTAGGCATTGGGCGCCCTTCAACTTACGCTACTATTATTAATACCGTGCAAGTTCGTGGGTACGCCGAAAAGGGCGAAGGCGAAGGCGTTGAACGTGATGTAATTCTTCTAAAAAACAATGGTTCAGATGTATCTCGCGAGGTTATACAAGAGAAAACGGGGTCTGATAAGGGAAAACTTATCCCTACTTCTATTGGTATGATGATTAGCGACTTTCTGAATGATCATTTTACCCAAATTATCGACTATGGGTTTACGGCAAATGTAGAAGAAGAGTTCGACCAAATTGCAACCGGTGCACTAGCGCGTAACACCATGCTTGAAAAGTTCTACACGCCATTTCATACCCTCATTACTAATTCAGGGGGTATTGATCGCGCCCAGGTAGCAAAAGCGACCCCCGTAGGCACCGACCCTAAAACTGGCAAAATGATTTACGCACGGATTGGTCGCTTCGGGCCAATGCTACAGCTCGGTGAAACCGAAGATGAAGAAAAGCCAAAGTTCGCCCCTATGCCAAAGGGCGCTCGGGTAGATACCGTCACACTAGAGGAAGCAATAAAGGCCTTTCAACTTCCACGGCTTGTCGGCGAAACCGAAGATGGACTTCCCATTAAAGCGAATATTGGCCGCTTTGGGCCGTACATCCAAGTAGACAAACTCTTTGTTAGCATTAAACCCCTCGATCCTCATACTATTTCGCTTGATGAAGCCCGCAAACTTTACGCCGACAAACTAAAAGCTGAAGCCGAAAAAAACATTGCCGATTTCGGCGACGGTCTGAAGGTACTTAACGGTCGCTATGGACCATACGTTACCGACGGCAAGAAGAATGCCAAAATACCCAAAGACACCGAC
>DODJ01000052.1 GCA_003545655.1 Candidatus Saccharimonadota bacterium | reverse complement strand
CGTCACCGCTACCACAGTTCGCAAGCGTCTGAAGACAGACGGTATCGTTTGCTGATAACGCAGGGATTGTAATTGTGTAGTCACCAGTTTGCGATGGCGTGGTGACAGTCACCGTGCCAGCGCCTGCAGATGCGAGACTTAGCTGCCCAGCCGAAGATCCAAGTACACCGAGAGTTGTCGCACCTGATACGTTCAATGCACTAAAGTCTGCTTGGCCACTTGCGTCAATTCGCGTTACGCCACCGGTGAGTATGCCCGCCGAGGTATTGATGTCGCCATTCACGTCGAGTAGGTACTGCGGGTTAATCGTACCGATACCTATGTTTCCTTCGTTGGTGATACGCAAACGCTCTTCCATCTGATTTGCACCGCCCGCCTCAGGAACGTCGGCACTTTTTGCTGCGACCGCAAGAATTCCCTGTTGTGTGCCGCTGCTAGTCGTGTAGCTAACAATTGTCGAACTCCCGCTCGCTGGCTTGTATGACATCGAGGCATAAGCTCCACCACCGTTGGTATCTTCAAAAATACTCGTTTGGCCAGAACCCGCTTCGGGGTCAGCGAGTCGACTGCTAACAATGGTATATACGATATCTGTAGGATCGGTAGAAAGTGTACAGCTCGTGGTAGGAACATATCCGCCATCAGTACATGGGGTTCCAAATGGAGTGGTTTGATTGACATTCTCAAGCACCATCGCCCGCGTCGTAGCTGAAGCGAAACCATCTGTAAATTGACTCACTATGTTACCCGTACCTACCGGAGGATTAGTTAAGTACCAGTAGCTAATGTGGCTTTCAGGGGTATATTGATACAGCAGGGTAAGACTTTGACCGGCGTACGTCACCGAGGTAATGTCCTTCGAACTATTTATAGCGATGAGTAAGACCTGATTAGTCCCCGAGGTCACCGTATACGAATGAGTCATAGGTGGACCATTGTTAGGGAAATAAAGCATACCAGAGAGGTTCTTATACACAGCGCTCGATCCCCCTGCCGCTGCCGTAGAGAACGTGATTGCTCCCGATCCACCAGAGCCAGTACCGTTTCCTGCCCTAATTGCGAGGTCGCTACCTGCCGTGTTGTCGGCCGTTGCGCTCACGCCACTAATACCACCAGCGGTTGTCACCAGGCCGCCACTACTCACCTTAAACAAGCTCGAGCCAGCCTTCTGGAGATCAAGAACATTACCGCTGAAGCCAGAGTCTACGTTCGCTACTACATTGCCACCGTAGTTGAGGGTAGTGCCAGATTCAGTGAGGCCAGAGCTAGTGATATTGCCGGAACCATCAAATTTAGTCAGGGCTCCCGCGGTGACACTACCAGACGTGCCAACACCGCCCTCGGCAGTACAATTTCCAAGAGACTGAAGACAGAAGGTGTCGTCGGCTGCAAGGGTCGGAATAGTAAGCGTGTAGTCACCAGTTTGCGATGCTGACGTAAGCGTCACTGAACCTGCGTCGGCTGAAGCAATGGTGAGCTCACCTGCGCTAGAGCCAAGCGTACCGATAGTCACTCCGGCGCCGAAGGCGGCATCAGTACCAGAGATGGTGTCTTGGAATGTACTTATACCGGAAACGGTCAGGTTAGTAATAGCAGCGTTTCCTGCAACGCCTAGGCTACCGTAAATATTCGTTGCAACATCTACCTTGCCGAGTCTATATACCGTAAGAAGCGATCCCGAACCATGGCTCACCGACATGTATCTTCCATCACCAGAATACGCAACACCGTTGGCACTGCCCGCAGGAAGTGTGCTCGGATTAGTCAACTTGGTGAATGTGTCGCCGGAGCGCTTGTACGTGGTAATGTACGGTGAACTATCGTGAGCTACCGTGAGGAACGTGCCATCTGCCGAGAAGGCTACTCCATTGGCATTTGAAGCAGGAAGAGTGCTCGGGTCGGCAAGTTTTGTAAAGGTGTCGCCTGAGCGTTTGTAAATCAACACGTACGGCGAACTGTTGTAGGCAACCGCCATATAGCCACTATCAGGGGAGAATGCCACCCCATTAACACTAGAGGTTGGAAGCGTACTCGGGTTAGCGAGTTTTGTAAAGGTGTCGCCAGAGCGTTTATAGATCGTAATGTAGGGCGCGCTGTTATGACCAACGATAAGGTACTCGCCATTATCCGAAAAAGCAACACTGTTTCCCTGCCCGGTAGGTAAGTCAGCCGGGTCAGAAAGCTTCGTGAAGGTGTCACCTGAACGTTTGTAAATACTTACATACGGGGAACTCGTATGAGCAATCGCAAGGTAGGTATCGTCTTTCGAGAATGCAGCCGCATAAGCGTTTCCTGACGGTTGCGTAGGGTTAGTGAGTTTCGTAAAGCTATCACCAGAGCGTTTGTAAACCGCAAACCGAGTAGCCGCGCTTTGTGTCACCACCATATAGGTTGCGTCTGATGAAAGTGCGACTCCGGTTGAGACACCTGGGATGACGTCCGGGTTCGCAAGCTTGGTGAATGTGCCATTTGCATTGTACTTATACGTATGGATGTACGGGCTCGATGTGTTAATCGCAGCGAGGTAATTACCGGTTCGAGAAAGTGCCGTATCAGTTCCACTACCGCCCGATAGGGCTGTGACGCCAGACACTAACGATAATGTATCCGTATAGCCTTGACCAATCGTGATAGTATTCGCGCTCGAATTCGCGTAGAGAATATTGGTCGATGCGGCAGAGTTCTGAATCGAAAAGTCTGCTGCAACTGTTGTTGTATTACTAAACGTGGTGGCACCGTTGAACTGAGCGGTAGCGCCAACCGTTACCTTACCCTGCAAATTTGTGTCACTTCCTACATATAGACTCGTTGTGTTTGTGCGCTCGCTCGTAACGGTTCCGTTCACCTTCACGTCGACATTCTTCCCATTTGTTAGGTCGTAGGTGGTAATGTAAGGTGAACTTGCTGAAGCAACTGACAGGTACCTTCCGTCTGGAGAGAACGCTGCCCCACTTCCATTACCCGCCGGCAACGTGCTTGGGTTTGTCAGTTTCGTGAAGGTGTCGCCTGAGCGTTTATAGATACTAAGATACGGGGAGTTATTGTGCGCAACCGCTAAGTAGCTTCCACTTGCCGAGAAATGTACAGCATTCCCCTGGGAGGATGGCAACGTGCTTGGGTTTGAAAGCTTAGTGAATGTATCACCTGAGCGTTTGTAGATACTAAGATATGGGAACGTAGCATGAGCAGCAGCAAAATACGTACCATCACGCGAGAAGTCAACACCCCACACCTGACCAGTCGCACCTACACTAAACGGACTTGCAAGTGGTGTGAATGTGTCGCCAGATCGTTTATACATCGTGATATAAGGACTTGTATTGTGACCTACCGCGAGGTATGCCCCGTCTGGCGAGAATTTGGCCGAACGCACCGGCGTTGATGGCTGGCTTGCAACCGTCAATGCACTCAACGTATCACCAGAGCGTTTGTACACCATCAAGAAATCACTTGAGTTCGTACCGACTGCTAAGTAGGCTCCATCTGGCGACCAGCTCAGGCCTTGCACATTATTACCAGCTGGCAAGCTCGTTGGATCGGCGATCTTTGTAAACGTGTCACCTTGAACTTTGTACACATATAGGTTATTTGTGCCAGATGTTGCGCTGTACGCACCAAGAGCGAGATATTGATCGTCTTGAGTAAACGCGATCGAATATACGGTTCCTGATGGTAAGGTGTCAAAAGCACTGCTCGAGAGTGCAGTCAGCGAGTTCCCGCTTCGTACGTACGCAGTGACATATGGTGAGGATTGATGCGCCGCTACAAGATATCGTCCGTTGTTAGAATACGAAACAGCCTGTGCACTATTTGGCGGGAGTGTTGATGGATCAGCTAACTTCGTAAAGCTATCTGTTGCTGTATTCGCTTGTCCAGCCGTAATAACGTTTGCACTGGTATCTGCAGTAAAGATAGTGTCGTTGGTAGCATTTTGAATCCGGAAGGCCGTCTGGCTATTCGCTACGCTCTTGAACGTTTTATTACCAGCAATCGTCTGGGCACCGGTACTAATGATCCCGGCTGATGTTGTATCCGCTGTTTGCAAGTACAGAGTCGTGCCGACAATTGTCGCGCCATTTGCACCCTTGGTTTGTGAGTCAAGTACACCTATTGTCGTCACTCCACCAGCTTCACCACCACAGTTAGCAAGCGTTTGTAGACAGATCGTATCATTACCGGTGATCGCTGGAACGGAGAGCGTAACATTACCAGCTTGAGGCTGAGATTGTAGCGTCAGGGTGCCAGCACCGGTAGTAGCTAGTTTCAAACTTCCCTGCACCGATCCCGCCACAGCGACCGTCACGCCCGATGCCGAACTGACCGCAAGTCCGCCGCTAATCGTCGTCTCGCCAGACTCGGTAACGCTGAGGCGACTCACACCGTTCAGTTGCACATCAAGCCGATTGCCCGTGAAGCCTGTCTGTCCGTTAATAATGAAATTGCCCGTGTAAGATCCTGTGGTACCCGATTCGGACAAGCCGGAATCTGCGAGCTCTCCACTTGCGTTAAATTTTGCGACGCGTCCGTTCGTGCCTGAACCGGCAGCAACTACCACACCGGTATTGGTGTCGGTGTCAACATCATCAGCACAGACCCAACTGCCGCCGTCGAACTTCAAAACTTGGTTAACCGTACAGCTATCAAGGAGGCCTATCTGCCCACTCACAAAGCTGAGCCCACCGCCAGTCTGCAATCGAACCGATATATCATTGGAGGCACCGGTGATCGCAATACCGTCGCCGGCAGCGTAGGTTGTATTGGTGTCGGTGTCGGTTCCTGTATCGTCGGTAATACACGTAATAGTTCCACTACTATCTGTCGTTAGTACCTGCCCAGCCGTACATGCCGCACCAAGCGTCAGGTCTTGCCCTGCAGCAATCGTGACGGCACCGTTAAGGAGCACCGAGCCGGTGCCGGTAGAAAATGTACCCGACCCCGTCTGTGTAAATGCGCCCTGCACTGTAAGTGCGTCGGCGAACGTTTTCGCGCCACCGATAGTCTGAGCACCAGCGGTAATAATACCGGCGCTTACGCCATCAGCTGATTGCAATGCAATTGTTAGGGTGCCGCCATTGTTGTAGATAGTAGCACCGTTGCTACTCTTCGTCTGACTATCAAGTGTACCTACAGCGGTAACGCCAATGCCGTCACCAGGGCTTACAGTATCAGAGTCGGCCGCACAGCCCCAAGCATCACCAGTATACTTAAGGATTTCCCCGTCTGAACAGGCCGTAATACCTAGCTGACCACTAACAAAGCTCAGTCCACCACCCGTTTGAGGGTTCACCGCTATGGCATTGGTTGGGCCAGAAATCGTGATACCGTCACCAGCGGCATACGTCGTGTTAGTGTCTGTGTCAGTTCCAGTATCGTCAGTAACACACGTTACCACACCACTGCTATCGGTACCTAGTACTTGCCCAGCCGTACATACTGCACCAAGCGTAAGGCTACGACCCGAAGCAATAACAACGCTTCCATTAAGCGAGACAACACCCGTACCTGTCGAGAAACTGCCCGACCCTGATTGCCCGAAATTGCCCTGCAAGCTAAGGTCAGCAACAAAGGTTTTTGCGCCACCAATCGTTTGACTGCCAGCAGTAAGAAGCCCTGAATTAAGAGCATCGGCTGACTGTAAGGCAACCGTAAGTATTCCGCCGTTGTCATATATTGTCGCCCCGTTAGCGTTCTTCGTTTGCCCGTCGAGTGCGCCAACCGCTGTAACACCAATACCATCACCAGGACTCACCGTGTCCGAATCGGCCGCACAGCCCCAGGCACTACCAGAGTATTTTAGAATCTGCCCCGCACTACACGCCAACAGACTAAGCTGACCACTATTAAACTCAAGTCCGCCGCCTGTTTGAGGGTTCACCGAAATAGTGTTCGCCGCCCCGCTTATTGTGATGCCGTCTCCGGCTGCGTAGGTGGTATCGGTATCCGTGTCAGTACCAATATCGTCCGTCACACATACCACCGCACCGCTTTCGTTTGTACTAAGCACCTGGCCACTTACACACACTGCACCAAGGGTGAGGCTGCTCCCAGAAGCAATAGTGACATCGCCGTTTAGGGCTACCGCGCCGGTACCGGTAGTGAAAGTTGCGGCGCCCGACTGAACAAAATTGTTCTGCACAGTAAGGGGACTCGTGAAAGTTTTCGCCCCACTAAAGGTTTGAAGGCCTGTTGAAACAAGGCCAGCGGCCGTTTCGTCCGCTGTCTGCAAAGCGATAGTGAGCGTTCCGCCGTTGTCGTAGATAGTTGCACCGTTACTATTCTTCACTTGACTATCAAGTGTCCCAACAGCTGTTGTTCCTATACCGTCACCGGCACTTACGGTGTCCGAATCGGCCGCACAGCCCCAGGCAGTACCAGAGTATTTAAGGATCTGCCCAGCCGTACAGGCAATAAGCCCTAGCTGGCCACTAGAAAAACTAAGCCCACCCCCAACCTGAGGGTTGACTGCGATGGTATTACTTGCACCCGATATGGAAATACCATTGCCGGCCGCGTACGTAGTGTTGGTATCAGTGTCGGTACCCGTGTCGTCGGTAACACACGTAATCACCCCGCTCCCATTTGTGGTAAGCACTTGATTTGCCGTACAGCTTGTTCCTAATGTAAGGCTTCGGCCAGAAGCGATGGTGACATTACCATTAAGCGTTACCGCACCAGTACCGGTAGTGAAAGTACCGCTACCCGCCTGCCCAATGTCACCCTGTAGTGAAAGGTCGTCAGAAAACACCTTTGCACCACTAAACGTTTGCGCACCAGTGGTAATAAGCCCTGGGTTTGAAGCATCTGCAGACTGTAAAGCAATGGTAATTGTACCGCCATTATTGTAAACCGATGCACCGTTGCTGTTTTTGGTTTGAGAGTCGAGCGTGCCTAGTGCTGTAACCCCAATACCATCGCCAGGGCTAATAGTGTCTGAGTCAGCCGCACAACCCCAGGCGGTACCTGTATATTTTAGGATTTGACCTGCAGTACACCCAATAAGGCCAAGCTGACCACCAGTGAAGCTTAAGCCCCCTCCTGTCTGGGGGTTGATAGAAATAGTATTAGCGGCGCCCGTGATAGTGATACCGTTGCCCGCTACATAAGTGGTGTTTGTATCAGTGCCTGTGTCATCACTCACACACACGACCGTGCCACTTCCGTTTGTCGTAAGGATTTGCCCAGGAGTACACACAATACCAATTGTCACCGACCCACTCACCGCAAGGTTCGAACTTACCGTAAGTGAACTAAAAGTTGGTGCAGCGCTTGTTGACAGATTTTGTACGGTGTTAACAACACCCCCAATAACACTAAAGTTGCTTGCGTTAAACTGAGCAAGCCCCTTTGCACTGGTGCTTGCATTGTCGATAGTTACGGTCGACCCAGCCGCAGTAGCGTTTGCTAGTGTCAGGGAGCCGTACAGCCCATTCAACGAATTAACTCCCGAACCAACACCGCCGGGACATGGCTTAAATTCTGGTGCTCCGGCGGTAGAAATAAGACAAAGGTCGCTTGCCGCAGCGCTCACTGTACCTAGGGCATCGGTACCATTACCAATTACCACACCGTTTGCGACGAACGAGTTTGTACCAGTACCCCCAGAACTCACAGGGAGTGTAGTGCTAAGTACCAAACTCGAAATACTCGTTGCCCCCAAGGTTGTAGCACCATTAACCGCCAACGATTGGCTAATTGTTGTCGAGCCTCCCACAAGAAGATTCTGAGCAACCTGGGCGGCAGCGCTGACATACAACCCATTTGCCGTGATAGAACCGTCGAATAGGTTCGTCCCCGAAAATGTGTTGTTTGCGCCAAGAAGTGCTATGTCACCAGGTAGGGTCGGCGCTGTAGCCCGAAGTGTACCAACCTCTTGTTCAACCTGATCAATACGCGAGTCCTGGACTGATTGACCAACCGAATCAGCAACTGAAGTGAATACCGTGCCATCAAAGTACGAAATAGTGTTTGACGCACCGTCGTAGTATAGCTGTCCTCTTACGGGGCTCGCAGGGCGACTCGAAGGGGAAAGCACTAACGAGTTATTCACATTAAGCTGACCGTTAATACTAAGTGACTGCACCGAACTTAACTCACTAGGACTTAGGCTAGCCACCGGCAAATCGACACTCTGTACTGCATAGCGGTCGCTCGCAGCCGAATTGTTTGCGCTACCTTCCTGGTTCTGGCCAGTAGAGAACCATGTCAAACCTAGAACAACCACCGAAATAATGACGGTAGTAGTACCGACAATCAGTGGGTGTTGTTGGATGATATGCTTCAACCCTGGCACTGTATTCCCTATTAATCCCCTTCGAACCTAGCTGCCTATGTGGTGGGCTAAGCTAGTTAGACTCAAAAATTTGCGTAGCTGTTTATTTGCGACGTCATAATTACGAGTTTCCCACCCAAATTATACCATAAGAACAATGATGCCTACTACTGTTGGTATCTTTTTTTCGTACGTTTCCCGAACCTGTGGAAAAGTTTATACTCAAAACAAAAAAGACCCCCGCAACGTATCTAAGGCTTGGTGGGCGATGAGGGACTTGAACCTCCGACCTCGTCATTATCAGTGACGCGCTCTAACCAGCTGAGCTAATCGCCCATAGTGCCTTCGTTGCAGAAGATCTTTGATGTTAATAAGTTCTGGTGGAGTGATTCAGGCGTAAACCAGACTCACCCCATACGATTCAGATGTGGTGGAGCAACAGGGACTCGAACCCTGGACCCCCTGCTTGCAAAGCAGGTGCTCTAGCCAACTGAGCTATTGCCCCATTTAACCGCAGAACTTTGACCATTGTAGCGTACTGCGCGCTTTTTTTCAAGATACAGAGCGCCTAAACAGCCGCGACAGGTACTTTTGCAAACCGATAGTCGAATGCCTTTTGCCAGGTGTTACTTCGGGTGTTATATCGACGCACCTCACCATCCACCCGCGCCACGCGCACCAAACCCACCGGGTATGAAGCAAGTGACTGGTAAAATAAACTAATATCATCTTTCGTCCACACCTTTCGGCCAGGATACGCATTTAAAAAGTGACGCTTCCCCTCCTCGAAAAAATACTCAGGGTCTGCGCCCGGTGGGAAGAACCGCTGGGTAATAAGCCCCATATTTTTTACCGCCCGGTGCACATCACCGAGAGTTTGCGGCTGAGTATCAGTTGTTTTAATGAGCGCATATACATCGTGACCACTTTCAAATAAGACCGCGTAAGAGTTGGGCCCCGTTTCGATATCGTCAGCAAGAAAGCGTTTTACCGGTAAAAAGACATGGAAAATACGAGGGATAAGCTCTTCACACTCCCGCTTACGTAGTACTGTGTACTCCAATTCGGTCATAATTTACCATTATACCACTTTTAATAGTTTTAGTCAATCGTATACAGAGGTGGGCATGAATTATGCGTTTCGTTGGGTTACTGCTAATAATCCACTAATGCACACCAGCTGCATACGGTGGCTATAGAGGTTCCCGCCGTATAGACTAATTGTTTCCTTATGCGGCGCATAGTCTTGTCCACTTGTGCCAAGCCCGCTTGCTCCGGCGGGGTTTGTTTCTAAATCGACGCCCCGTGTACGCGAAAAGTGCGCATATACGCTTGTATCGACAAGATGCTCAGGAAGGAGACGCGTCGTACGCGCCATAGCCTGCATTGCTTGGGTCGCCCGCCGACTTGCCTCTTCATCGCTCAATTCTGGCCATCGCATCCTCGCTTGAAGCCCATATACCCCATACCCTTGACGCTGAAACCCAATGCCAACCCGTAACGCGTTTGGCAGCGCTACGTCAGGCACGGAAGACCTGTAGGATATCGCTGATTCATCTAATATCCGTAGTACTCTTTCAGCTTTACGCTCCTGCTCTCTTCTACTCTCCTCAGTTGAGTCCCCTGCAGGTGCACTTGCGTCAACGAATAGTTCATAGGTGTCTGGTATACTCTCTGCCAGTCTCGTCTGTATCATAAACCCACCATCAACTGTACGTACTTCCCCAATCATATTCATCATTGTACCTAAATACCCCTGGCATAACCAGGGGTATTTAGTGTTTTAACAACTTAGTAGTGCATCTCATCTCGGCCGAAGCCGAGATAATTCTTCGCAAGCTCAGAGATAAAAGTAAACTTTTATCTCATTCGCTTGCTCGAATTATCGTCAATCGTATAGTAAGGTTTTTTTGAACTTCGTCTTGTTCTGAGCGAACTCAGAACGACATCGGTAAGTAAGCTCGGCTTACCGAAAAGACCGACCTAGCTTCAGCTTTTGATTACTCGAAAAGCTGGCGTAATTCTCCCTAGAAAGGAGGTAATCCATCCGCACCTTCCGGTACGGATACCTTGTTACGACTT
>DODJ01000040.1 GCA_003545655.1 Candidatus Saccharimonadota bacterium | reverse complement strand
ATGGTTCCGTAACGCAGCGCTTACAGTAATGGCCGACCCTAATGGTTCGTCGTTCCTTGATGTGCAGCAGGTATTTATTGATCAAGCCTTTGCCGACGAGAAAATTAAGCACGTGACGACACAAACCGTGCTCGACTTTTGGAATAAAGAAATGGCCCAGACGACGGAGAGCGCAAAGGGTGAGATGCTCGGATGGTTTGCTTCGAAGTTCGGTGCGTTCCTGGCGAACGATATGATGCGTAATATTATTGGGCAAACCAAGAGCGGCTTTAATTTACGCGAGATTATGGATAACAAAAAGATCCTCCTTGTGAACCTTTCAAAAGGCCGGGTAGGAGAGCTTAACTCGCAGCTTCTCGGTATGATTTTTGTGATGAAGTTTAATGCGGCTGCCATGGGGCGGGCAGATATGCCCGAAGACCAGCGTCAAGATTTTAGCCTGTATGTGGATGAGTTTCAGAACTTCGCCACCGACAGTTTCGCGACGATTCTTTCTGAAGCGCGTAAGTATCGCCTCAGTCTTATTTTGGCGAATCAGTTTATGACCCAGCTTACCGATCAGATTCGTGAAGCAATTTTAGGTAACATTGGTACGGTTATTAGTGGACGTATCGGTATTACCGATGCCGAAATATTAGTAAAGAAATTCAGCCCAACGTTTGACGCTGAAGATCTTACTCGTTTGCCTAACTTCCAGACGATTAGCTCGGTGATGATTCAAGACGTGCCATCATCTGCGTTTAGTATGTCGCTGCTGCCACCACTAGGGCAGTCGAACCCGCAACTTCGCGATGCCTTAAAGAAGCTGTCGGCTACAAAGTTTGGTAAACCACGTGCTCAGGTGGAACAAGAGTTCTTTAAACGCATGGGTGCGGGTGATGCGGCTAAAAAAGCTAAGATGGAGGCCTTAAAACAGGCTCAGGAACAGCGTATGGCCGCGTTTAGGGCGGGTAATGTGCCACAGGGGGCACCGAGTGGACTTCCGGGCGGAATGCCGACTGCAGCTGCTCCAGACGCGCCACAGGGTACGCCCGTAGGCCCTCCGCAGCCGCCATCGTTCCTTGATGAGTGGCTAGCGAAACGTCAGCAAATCGTTGACAAACAAAAGGCGGCGCCAGACACTCAAAAGTCTCCATTCCCAAGCCCTGCGTTTGGTCCGACACCTGCGCCAGCGGCGCCAGAACAGGCGCCCTCTCCGGTTGAGCAACCCACCACTTTACCAAAGGAAGCGCCACGCCCAAAAAGTGAGAAGGTGAACACTTCTGATCAGCAGCTTGCTGTGCAGAAAGAACCAGAAGCTCCTGCTCCTACGGAGCCAGAGAAACTACATGTCCGCGATCAATCAGCGAATGCGGATGACCATGGGGTATCAATAAAGCTACGGTAGGAAATAGTTATCCGCGTTTGCCGGTAATCATTACCTTGAAGAAGTCGTAAAGAATACCAAGTACCCACCCAACAATAAATGCACCGATGGTTTCGAAGCCAGAGAGGGTATAGCCAAAATGCTTTGCGGTAAGATACACCGCAAGAACGGCTACAAAGGCGACAACCGCACCAGCGAGTATGGCATTAGGCCGCGCAACAGTGTTTCCAACGACTTCGCTTGTCTTCTCGACTACAGGAGTGTGAATAAGCTTACTGAACGCACGCTTTAGTGGTGGCAGCTCTTGCTGCACGTGCTTCATGTGGTGGTTGAAGCTTGCTTCGCGTTCTTTTTTGTTAACAACACCATGGCGGCGTTTGGCGCTAGGCTTGCTTTGTTCGGCGCCTTTTTTCTTCTCGGCGCTGCCTTTTTCAACACTTACTGCCTCTTTGAGCGCTTCAACTTTGGCTTTTTCGGCTGCTTTTTCGCCGTTTTCAAGTGGGTTTTGCTCAGCCCTGCGTTCTTGCAGAGCTTCTGCTTTTTCGTACCCCTCGAGGCGTTCTTGACTGATCTCTTTACTAGGTTCGTTTTCAGGGGTGTGTGTGGGAAGCTGCTCGCTCATTAGATGGTTCCTCCGTTAATGTCTCTGCGGATAAGACGAACTTCAGTCCCGAGTTGTTTCGATCGGTAATAGAAGAAGACGACAACCGCAAGCACAATACCGGCGAAAATCATATTTTCGGTAGGGCCGGTAGTGGGGAGTTCGGTGACAATTTGCTCGACTACTTTAGGTGTTGCGCAGGTAACGGGGATAACAACGTAGGCGTCGTAGAAGGTGTTCTCGATTTTACAGTCGTATGAGCTTGGGTCACTGATACCCTGAGGGGTAGCGGGGATGGTGCTAAGGATTTGTATGGCGAAGGTTCGGGTCTGTTTGTCACCAGGTTCGAGGGTGATTGCAGGCCAGCTTAGCTTTTGCGTGTCTTCATTAAAGGTACCCCCACCGTTATCGGCGAGCTTTGCGTATTCCAGAACGTCATTGAGTGAATCCTCGAAGGTGAATGATTTTGCCGTGCCGCCGGTGTTTTTGGCAGTTAAGGTGAATACAATACGGTCACTCTCTTTTGCGGTTACTGTCGTTGCATTAACATTACCTTGGGATACGTTAACTGATGTTTTATCTACAACAATCTTCGCTGGTGGGGTGGTACAGCCAACTGGCACGGTGATTATTTTATCCATGAAAAGGTTGTTCATTTCACAATCAGTTTTTGTAGTAACCAGGCTCGCGTTCATGCGCACAGCATAGGTTTTTGTGACCGTTGCCCCCGGGTTTACAGTAACGCTTGGCCAGGTGAGCGTCTTTTGACTTGCATTAAAGGTACCCCCACCGTTATTTGTGAGGCTTGAGAATGTAAGTACGTCAGCAAGGCTGTCTTTCATGTCGATAGTGGTTGCTACACCGCCAGAATTCTTTACACTTACGGAGTAGTTAATACTGTCGTTCGCTTTTGCTGCCGATTTGGTTGCATCGATATTCCCTTGGGTGACGTTACGCGCCGATTTGCTGGGTTCTATTTTTGCTGGCGGCGGGGGAGG
>DODJ01000013.1 GCA_003545655.1 Candidatus Saccharimonadota bacterium | reverse complement strand
TGCGCAAAGCGCCAAAGCCTTCCTTTTCCCTAACGAAGAAGACTTCGGTATTTCGGCAGTAGAGGCACTAGCTGCCGGCACCCCGGTTATCGCCTATAAGAAAGGTGGCGCGCTTGATATTGTACAGGAGGGCGAAACGGGCGTATTTTTCGAAGAGCAATCGGTTGAGAGCCTTATTGATGCTATGAAACGGTTCGAAAGTATGTCATTCCTTCCGGCAACCCTCCACCGCAAAGCCAAGCGGTTCGATAAGGGGTTGTTTACAACGAAGCTGCGAAACATCATCGCCAGCAGCTTACGATAAGCTGATACGTAGCTTAAAATAGCGTATACTAGATATATGTACACGGTGGCGTTTATTGATGGGCAAAATTTACATATGAATACTCGTGCATATGGGTGGTCGGTTGATATGGCACGGCTTAGGGTGTATCTGCGCGAAAAATACCACGTGCAAAAGGCATACTATTTTCTTGGTGCATATATTGAAGAAAATGAACCACTCTATCGCTCGCTAAAGCGCGCTGGGTATGTATTGAATTTTAAAGAACATACACAAACGCTCATCAGCAAGAAAAAGGGTAATGTTGATACGGATATCGTTTTCCTAGCAATGCATCATATTGCTGAACGCAAGAAATTCGATAAAATCGTGTTGATATCTGGAGACGGCGATTATTACAAAATGGTTATGTACTTTATTAAGAAACAAAAGTTCGCAAAATTACTTACACCAAATAAAAAATCAATGTCCTCACTCTATAAAACTATTAGCCCACAATTCACAGACTTTCTTGATCGGCCTGATATAAAAAGAAAAATATCCAAGAAAACATAAAGGCGGGTTCTTCTTAGGTATCTCTCCGTTCGAATTGCCCGCGTCGGTATACTTCTATTATAGCAAATCTACTCAGCTAGGTCAATCTCGGCGGCCCTTGTCGCACACAGGCGCAAGCCTATTTTATTACCGCTAAAATCGTCTCAAGCCGGTTCACCGTGTCTTCCCATCGATCGACATCAAGACACTCAATACCAAAAGCCTTTACCGGGTAGTCGTTTCCACCCTCTTGAAGCTTGTCGCCCATAAACAAAATGTCGTCTTTTGAAATATCCAGCTCGTCAATGAGCTTTTGCATACCATAGGCCTTATCAATACCCTCACGGGTCACGTCAATAGAGGTAGAGCCGCCAGCACGAACCTCAAGCCCTGGTAACGACTGTGCCGCAAGGTCACGAAGGGCTGCTTTTTTAGTACCGTCTGGGTCCCAGGCGTATTTATCTTCAGGTGTCGCTTTTTGGCCTAATGCAGAAAAGGTAATTTGACTGCCGCGGTCTTCAATAATATCACCGGCTGGGTGCGCTTCCCATAACCCAAGTTCTTTCGCCGATGCTTCAAGCACGGCAATAATTTGCTCTTTTTGCTGTTTCGTAAGGTCTTCGGCGTACTGCTGCTTCCACTCACCGCTTGGCTGGTCGTACAAGTAATACCGCGTACCACAAGTAGGCATAAGGTGAAGCTTATTAAGCTTGTGTGGCTCGATATGAAGCCGGTCAATAACCTGCGTTTTAAATTGCTCAAACCGACCACCCGAAATAATACATACCTCAAATTCATCAAGAATCTTCGCAAGCGTTTCGGCCATATGGTCGCTAATGGGTGATTTCGTAATTGCGAGGGTATCGTCTAGGTCAAAGGCGAGTAGTTTTTTCATAGTTCTTCCTGTCCTGTTGCTTGGTTAATCCTTGTAGAGGAGTCCGCTTTGTTTGTTCCACCGACCCCAAACATCATAGCTATATTATACCTGCGACACACCTCGCCTTCAGGTATCGCCTTTTCTGAATCGCGATCACCGCCATTCGCAAACACAAGCTCATCATTTGGGTGAGCTAACGCGAACTGCTCTAGGGTTGCAATTTGCGTTGGATCTTCATCAATCGAAAGAAACGTCTCATCCACATCGCGCAGTGCCGCGATAAGCCGCAAGCGATTACCCTCATCGAGAATAATTTTGCCCTTTTTTAACAGTTGCTGGGTATCATTATTAACAATAACAACAAGTTTGTCGCCCATTTTTTTACCCGCCTCTATCATATCGAGATGGCCACCGTGAAGCGGGTTGAAAAAGCCTGATTCTATAATAATTTTCATACTCACTCATTATACAGACTCTTGAATATACGGTACTATTAATACGTTATATAATTGGAGATGTCATGTTAAGCGCCCCTCTCGTTAATAAAGTCTACCTTGCTTCAGGAAGTGTCCACCGCGACTTGGCAGAGAAAATAGCAGCCCAAATGGGCGTAACACTACAGAATGACGAAATTAAAACCTTTCCTAGCGGTGAACGCTATTTCCGCTACAGTGAATCAGTCCGAGGGAAGCACGTACTTATCATACAATCACTCGTCACAAGCGAATCTGGAACCGTAAATGACGCACTTATGGAGCTTATTCTTATGATCGATGCAGCGCGAAGGGCTTCAGCACGAGAAATTACCGTAGTGATGCCCTACATGGCGTACATGCGACAAGATCGCAAGGCCATAGGACGCGAGCCTATATCTGCTGCAGCTGTTATTAATATGTTACAACGAACAGGTGCAGACCGACTTGTAAGTGTCGATATGCACTCAGCTCAAACACAAGCCGTTTTTGATGGTCCGTTTGACCATTTGACAGCAGAAGGGGTTATTCGCAGCAAACTCAGCGCTAAAATCGCAGGCAATAATGACGATTTTATCATCGTATCGCCAGATGGAGGTAGAGCAAAAGTATCAGAAATTTACGCCGAAGAGCTTGTTATAGATGTAGCGCATATGCCGAAGCGCCGAGACAAAGAGGACTCTAGTGTCATTAAGCACCCTGATTTTATTAGTGATGTTAAGGGGAAAACCTGCATACTAATCGACGACCTTATAGATACTGCAGGGACAATAGTTAGCGCAGCGGAGGTATTAAAAAGATCCGGCGCTAGAAAAGTAATTGTTGCTGCGACCCATGGAGTGCTTTCGAATCCGGCGCTAGAGAGGTTAAATAACCCGGCAGTATCGGAGCTTATGCTTACGGATACTATACCTCTTCGTAAAGCAAAGATAGCTCTTAAGAATAAACTTGTGATTATACCTAGTGCACCCACTATAGCTTCCTCACTTGAAGCTATAGTATCTAGGGATTCTCTCCTCCAGTTGTTCGAAGGCCGAAACTATCTATAAGCCTGTAAGTTGTTATACTTATACTATGAATATTCTTGTTACCGGGGGAACCGGGTATATCGGGTCTCACACTATCGTTGAGCTTATCGCCAACGGGCATGAGGTCAGCGTAGTTGATAACTTGGCTAATAGTAGCGTAGGGGTTATCTCTCGAATTAAGAAGATAACAGGTAAAGAACCGAAACTCTACACGTTTGATCTGTGCGATAAAGAGGCTACGAGCAATCTATTCAAGAAAAACTCTTTCGACGCCGTTATACATTTCGCAGGATTAAAAGCTGTCGGTGAATCCGTGCAACTACCCCTAACTTACTACGAAAATAATCTCCTCTCTACGATTTCGCTATTAAATGCAATGTTAGATAATGATGTTGATAGGTTAATCTTCAGTTCATCCGCAACCGTATATGGCAGCACAGATACAACAAGATATCGTGAAACGCTTCCAGCGGGTCACGATATCTCGAATCCCTACGGACGCACAAAATACATGATTGAGGAAATGATCAAAGACATAGGTAATGCAAATGATTCGTTTGAGGCAACGATCCTTCGCTACTTTAATCCTATTGGAGCACATGAAAGTGGAGAAATCGGCGAGAATCCCCTAGGGCTACCCAACAATCTTATGCCGTTCATCACTCAGGTTGCTACAGGTAAGAGAGAAGAGCTGTTAATATTTGGGAATGATTATCCAACTGAAGATGGCACATGTAAAAGAGATTTCATTCATGTGGTAGATCTTGCCCGAGGACATGTTGCAGCGCTCAAAAAATCAAGTCCAGGCACGCATATCTACAACCTAGGGTCTGGAATACCAACGTCCGTTCTGCAACTTGTAAACACCTTTTCCTCTATATCTGGAAAGTCTATTAAGTATAGATTTACATCAAGACGAGAAGGCGATCTCGCAGAATTCTACGCTGATCCATCTAAGGCAGAGCTAGAGCTGGGATGGAAAGTTGAAAAATCAATCGAAGATATGTGCCGTGATACATGGAATTGGCAACTAAAAAACCCTAATGGATATGATAGATAATGCAAAAAGTTGTCTTATTAATAAGGAACGCTGCTCAGTCTGATTTTGGTGGTGCAGAGACATATCAAATAAGCCTTGCTAAAACACTAGAAAAGCTTCACTACCAACCAATAATAGTTAGTCGATCGGTTAAACTTATCAACTATGCTAAAGATAACTCTATTCAGACAATTCGTGGGTGGTGGTGGTCACAACAGAAGTGGAACGGAGCAAGAACGCTACTAATTCCATTTTATATAGCTTGGCAAATAGCCTTAACTCTGTGGTATGTCAAGTTAATCATAAACACCAAAGCATCGATTCTTCATATTCAGAGCAAAGATGATTTTATTGCTGCGTCTATTGCCGGGCGGATATTGCAAAAGGTTGTAGTCTGGACTGACCATATGGATTTACGGTATATATTTCAAAATATTACGAAGCCCCTTCGAAACCCTATCGGGAAGATGGTATTTTATGCTGGCAAACTAACAGATCATATTATTATTATTTCAAACAACGAGTACGCGCTTATCACGAGTCAGTTTAAGAAAAATAGCAACCTATTAGGCAGGCTTGTTATAGTAAACAATGGTGTAATTGACCATAAAATTGAGAAAGCCAAACAGTCCGAACAGCCCTTCATCTTCTGCCTCGCTAGTCGAATAGTTAAAAACAAAGGAATAGGTGAATCAATAGATGCGTTTCTACGCCTTAAGCAGAAAGTAAATACTCCCATAGAACTACATATATACGGAGACGGTGCGGATATGGCTCTATTTAAAAACCGGGCAAAACCGAACAAGGCAATTAAGTTCTTTGGCCATCAGGAAAATGTCATAGAGCAAGTTGCAAAATCAGATGTGTATATGCTCCCAAGCTACCAAGAAGGCTTTAGTATCGCGTTATTAGAAGCGACCATGCTTGGTAAAGCGATAATCACTTCGGATATTGATAGTAATTCAGAGATTATTCAAAATAACCAAAACGGTCTACTCGTAAGAGCTCAAGACGTCGACGAACTTGAACACGCTATGTATCGCCTACTTTCAAATCCAGAGCTTATTCTTAAACTTGAAAAAAACGCAAGAAATAGCTACAAGCATAATTTCAATCTTGAGAGAATCGCGCAAACAAAGATACTGCCGCTATACGAAAGCCGGTAAGCAGTCTGGTATAATAAAAAGGTGAAAAAAATAGACCTATCTGTTCTTGTGTTAGAGGGAGACAATCTACGAAACCTCCACAAATTACTACTTAATATCGACAACGCGCTTACAGAATCTCCGAAAAAAATATCTTATGAGATACTTGTTGCCGACTCTAAGCAACGGAAATCATATCTCACAACCACACAGATAAAAAATATTACAGCTATAGACAAAACTCATTTGTTAAAATCCTCCAATGGGAAAATAGTCGCCATCTTTGAGGAAGATAGCCTAGTCACTCCAGCGTGGATACCTAAGAGTATATCCTTAATTAATAATAAGGATAACGTGATAGTCCACACTGAAGTTACTATATTCACACCCAAGAAACAGGGGTACTATATATGGAAAAAAGCTGATTCAACAAGTGAAGATACTATTATTAGCCTATCCATAAAAAACCAGTGGGACTACCCTATTATGGCGGCACGTGAATATATAGAAGACTCCGCGCTGACAAAATTGTGGCACTTCACCGAACAAACCATCACGCAAGGTATTAGCCATATCGTCACACCAGAGACGACGAGCTTCAATCGTAGTCACCCTCACACCACTAAGCTACCCTTCATGACGTTCTCACCGCTTTACGAAAAAGTAGTTGATTCATACTTGCGTAACAGTGTTCCAAATATAACAGCAAGACCATTGACAAGCAGTACGCAATTGAATCGTAGCCTAAAAGAAACTCTCCGAAAAGGTCATGTTTGGATGAAGCGTCACAGTACGTTATACAAATCTGTAGTCATGCCGATACTCAAAGGTAATGATCTTAAAATGATAGGTAAAAAGATAGCTCCCTGGGCTATCAATGATTGGAAAATTGTACATCAATATGACAGAACGACATTTCCGACTCGTGATGCGCTTAGAGCAATCGAACCCTATACAACACTTAGTGTAAATGCAGGGCTCGCACTAAAATCTATGCTCGCACAAGTTAAGAACAAGCCAGACTACCTATACTTATCGCAACATATGATGAAAGGTGGTGGCGATAAGGTTGTCTTAAATTACATAAAGGCCATGCAAGAAAGCCGGCCCGACTGGAAACTGATGCTCATTATCACTGAGGAGTTCGATAATAACTGGAAAGACCGGGTACCCAAATCAACACAATACATTGATTTTTGGCAATTATCGAAAAGTTTTGATATTACGACACGATACATAATTTTGATGCGCTTTATTGTGCAGATGCAAACAAAAAAGATGCTTCTTGCTATGACTCCGTTTGGTTTTGAAACTATAGAACACTATCAAGAAGGGCTTATAGAGAACAGCTATCAAATCGACTCGGTTGCTTTTTGTAGCGACACCGACTCCTTTGGCCGAACGTGGGGTATTCACTTCTTTGGTATACCAGAAACTTTTTCCGCACTCCATAAGGTCGTCACCGACAACCAGCATGTAATCGATGAGACTCTCGAATTAGAACCCCTTTCAAGAGATAAATTCTCAGTGCATTACCAACCTGTTGAATATGTTATGAAAGAGCCCGTCTTACAAAATAAACCTCAGCTACCGATACGAATCTTATGGGCTAGTCGTGTAGCAAACCAAAAGCGGCCAGACATCGTCATTAAAATTGCACAGAAACTCGACCCAAATAAGTTCATTATCGACATGTACGGTAATTTAGAGGATGAGTATCTCGCAAAGGACTTCGATAATATTCCAGCTCTCAATTACATGGGTGGATTTAATGGTCTTAATTCTTTACCCACCGAGGACTACCGTGCTTTACTTTATACCTCTAGTTTTGATGGTGTACCCAATATCCTGCTCGAGGCAACCGCACTTGGGCTACCCCTTATTGCGCCAAACGTTGGGGGTGTGAGCGAATTTGTAGTAAACAAAGAAACTGGGCTACTTATTGAGGATATAGAGCACATAGAGGCATTTGTTGACGCACTCGAATACGTTTCAACACACCCCGAGGATATGCGTCGCATGGTCGCTAACGCTCAAAAACGTATCACCATGCAACACTCCTACGAGGGCTTTAAGAAAGCTGTCGAGCACGATATCATTGGTGAATATACCCAAATTTAAGCTACTACAAAGTCTATAACATATTCTCGCAAGATAAGCATAATTATTGTATCTCCACCCTGCTTATGGTTAAATAAGAGTGGTAAATGAGCATTTTTCATGAAGACACAAACCCCTAAAAACCGCTTATCAAAATACATTATCCTTAGTATTATTGCTATCCTACTCTCGGCTGGAGCTGTGTTCTGGATTGTATACGGTACCACTGGAAATAACGACTCGTCATCTAGCCAGCCGACTACCGAGGAACAAGAAGCCGAAGCAAAACAAGCTGCAGAAGATAAACAAAAATTTCTCGATAACGAAGTGAGTGGAAATGGTACTAGTGAGACTACCACGCCAGATGTAAATGAAGATTCTCTTTTGCTTACAGCATCTCAAACAGATGATGCCGTGACTGTTATCACAAAAATATATGGTTTTAGCGGGGAGGGTACCTGCACACTCACGCTTTCCAAAACCGGGCATGTGGACATACTCCGATCAGCAAATATCTTATACCAAACTGAGTTTTCAACCTGTGAAGGCTTTAGTATCAATAAATCCCAACTCGAACCAGGTGAATGGATGATCTCTGCTACAGTCGCCGTTGGTGAACGCCAACTTAAGCAATCGATTAATTTTACAGTGGAGTAGTTAATGACATATACACGCATTAAATCCCTGTTTATACTAAAGACCCCTAAAGTCGTTCTTTTGCTATTCATTGCGCTCACTGCATCCGCTATTCAACTTACGATCCCTAGCGCCAGCTCCTCAGCCGCCAGTAAAAATGACTGGAAATACGAGAACATCATCGATGATTCGATCTTCACCGACTCGAATAGTATGTCGCTTCAACAAATCCAGGACTTTCTTGACAGTTCAATTGGTAGTTGTGACATATGGGGTACAGGAACGGCCACTGAGTACAGTTCAAGCCTCACACGAGCGCAATATGCAGCTAGTCGTGGCTGGGCGGGGCCACCCTATACTTGTATAAACAAATACTACGAAGTACCCAAGACTACACCTGGCGACTGGACTCCCGCAAATAACTATTCAAATCCAGGCTCAATCCCTTCCGGAGCTCAAAGCGCAGCCTGGATCATTAAAGATGCGGCAACTCGTTACGGTATTAGCCCTAAGGTGATTCTTGTGAAAATCGCAACCGAATCTGCAGGCCCCCTTACTTCGGATAAGTGGCCCCTCTTCAGCCAATACCGCTATGCTATGGGTGCACAGTGCCCTGATAGCGGTCCGAACGGAAGTGCGAACTGTAATTCAAATTACGCTGGCTTTTCAATTCAAGTATATGAAGCTGCCGCACTGATTCGCGCATATCTTAATAATATGGACCAGGACTGGTGGGCGTACAAGCGTGTCGGCACTGGAAAGATTAACTCCGACGGCTCAAACTCGAACTGGGTAGGTTGGAACGTTGCGCCACGAGGCTGTGGTGGTACTGTGCTAAACATTCAAACAAAAGCAACTGCAGCACTCTATACCTACACCCCGTACCAACCCAACCAGGCCGCTCTCGACAACATGTACGGTACCGGCGACTACTGTAGCGCCTATGGGAATAGGAACTTCTGGCGAGTGTTCTACGACTGGTTTGGAAACACGCGCGGCAGAGACCTCATTGTGCAAAATGTTTTTGTTGATCAGTCACTACAAATCACACCCGATTCTTCAAATACAGCAAATCAAAACTACACCGCAACTTTTAGAATACGAAACAATTCGAATGCAACAATTGACCTTGGATATATGTTCGTTTCAGTCCGTGACACGGACAATAACAATCTCGACTTCCCTGTGCGCAATATTATCCTACAGCCTAACTCAACCTATACCTACACTGCGACAAGAACCTTCCCTCTAGTGGGAAAACTAAAAGCCTACATTGGTGGCAATATAAATCATGTTGGCTGGACGTACAACGTACCCTACTCAACCTCAGATACCATCGCACGCCAGATGTACATCTATTCGGGCACAGCAACAGCAGATTTAATCACCAATGACGTGAAGCTAGACCAGTCCCTTAAGGTATCACCCACGACATCAACAGACCCTAATCAGGTATACACTGCGACTTTCACTATCAAAAACACCTCAAGCACCCGAGTGGACTTGGGCTTTATGTTTGCCGCAGTGCGCGATAGCAACGGCAATAATTACGATTTTCCATCCAGAACAATCTCGCTTGAGCCAAATGCATCCTACACCTACACCGCATCGAGAACATTCCCACAAATAGGTAAGCTCAGCGTCTACATTGGCGGAAAATTCACGCAAATAGGTTGGGATTACACACTTCCTGCTGCCTCGAGTGGCTCCATTGTGCGCGCCCGCTCAATCATCCCCAAAACAGACGTAATCCTGTTGAACCCGGGCATATCAGTCACAAAAACTGGTAGCTCAGAATATACCGCAACAGCAACCTTTAAGAACAACTCTAACACCGTCCAAAATGTCGGCTGGTTCCTTGTGTCTGCACGCACACCAAGTGGTGCAAATGTCGACTTCCCAACGCAAAATCTCATTATTCAGCCAGGACAGACAGTAACCTATAGCCAAACAAGGACTCTTGATCTTTCAGAGCTTGGTAGATTTACGTTCTTTACAAATCTAGACGATCCCCTTAATGGATACGGTTGGACGACTACTTATCCAGGCTCAGAACAACCATCTACGACACGACAGGCGAGCTTGCTTAATGGGCCTAGTGTGGTGCAGACTAAACCAATTCAAACACAGGTACAATCTGACGGAAGTATAAAAGCGACCGTCGAGTACACAAACTACGGCACACAAAAAGAATATATGGGATGGGTTATCTTGAGCACCCGCCTTAATGGTGATTCAAACGCCGCTAACTATGATTTTACACCCCAAGAGGTGACATTAAACGCAGGTGAAACGCGTACCCTTACTTTTGTAAAACGCTTTGTGAAGGGTGGTGACTACTCAATTAGCCCAATCTTTTACCGATGGCCGAATTGGTGGTCTCCAGCTTATGCACCAGTTCAAAAAACAAGCATGTCGCGCAACGCCTCTTTCACAAGTGGCTTCTCTATAGAACAAGTGGGTGATATTACTATTACCAAGTCCGGCTCGACTGTTACCGCCTCAATCACCCTAAAGAATAAGACAAATCAAAACCTTGAAGTTGGCGACGTCGTCATATCAGTACGCGATGCAAGTAATAATAACTTAGACTTTCCTATGTTCTGGGCAACTCTCAAACCTAACGAGACGAAGACATTCCAAACCTCCCGAAACCTCGCTTCGGGAATATACCACATAACCTCAACTGTCCATCACTATTTATACGGTTGGGGGCCAACCTATCTCCTTACGACAAACAAAGATTACACTTTATAATCCGTGATGTTTAAGGCCACGGTCAATGGCATTCTTTTTAAACCCTTGGCCCCAAAAAGAACGTTCCCATTCGCGTTTCAGAGCCCTGAAGTGCGTACGATAATAGAGGTTGCTCATAACCGGAGCTCCAATAAGCTCAGGCCGTGATCCAACGCTTGTTGCATAGGGAGACAGGCCAACCAGAGAAGCTGTCGCGCTTGTCGGATCGTGAATCATATTCACAACATTCGAGAAGCCCGCGTGTCGGTCAAGAAGCCAAAGTGAACGAGGTAACACCGCCTCTACACTTTGATACTGCCTAATAAACTCGAGTGCCGAGGATTGAATACGTCGAATCATCTGACGGCGCTCTTCAGGAAAATCATGTGGACCCTCGGGTGCGATAAATGTGCCATCCTTAACCTTATCGATACGCTTAATTGGCCCTTGGTCGGGATTAGAGAACAGGAACTCAATTACTTCCACCCCACCTGCGACAACAGGAGCAAACTCGCGCCAGTCGAACTCCTTACGTGCGTCAAAGTAGCCTTTAATCTTATCACCCACAAGCTGAGTCTTTTCAACGTTTCGAAGCCCTAAGT
>DODJ01000026.1 GCA_003545655.1 Candidatus Saccharimonadota bacterium | reverse complement strand
ACCGTGTGTCGCGTGTGGTAAAGGGTGGACGTCGCTTCCGCTTTAAGGCACTTGTTGTGGTGGGTGACCGCAAGGCTAAGGTGGGTGTTGGTGTAGCTAAGGGGGCAGACGTGCAAATGGCTGTGCAAAAAGCAACCGATATTGCGAAGAAGAACCTTGTTACCATCCCGATCATTAACGAAACCATCCCTCACGAAAATGAAGTGAAATACTCGGGTGCGCGTGTACTTCTAAAGCCTGCTGCGCCTGGTACGGGTATTATCGCTGGTGGTGTGGTTCGTTCAATTATCGGGGTAACTGGTATTCGTAACCTTCTTTCAAAGTCACTTAACTCTACCAACAAGGTAAACATCGCCTACGCTACGGTTGAAGCGCTTCGTACCCTGGTTCCTAAGGAAGAGTGGATTACTGCTGAAAAGCCAGCAAAGAAAGCTCCTGCCAAGAAGGAGGCTAACTAATGACTAAGTACAACGAACTATTAGCCAGTGCTAATAAAGACAAGAAGCGTGTTGGTCGTGGTATCTCAGCCGGTGGCGGTAAAACTGCTGGCCGTGGTACCAAGGGCCAAGGCTCTCGTACCGGTAAAAAGCTTGGCGCAACCTTTCAAGGTGGTCAGCGAACGCTTGTACGCGCCGTACCCAAGGCTCGAGGGTTTAAATCTATCCGCACCCCAGCACAGGTAGTCTACCTAGACACCCTTAATACCTTTAAGGGTAAGACCGTAGATAACGAATCACTATTCGAGCAAAGCTACATTGCGACTCCTTTTCACAAGGTAAAAGTAATTACCCGTGGTGAACTTACCGCAGCACTTACCGTTAAGGTAGCAGGTGCAAGTAAGAGCGCGCAAGAAGCTATTGTTAAGGCTGGTGGATCTTTCGAGAAAACTGCCGTGCCTTTGCGTAAAAGCACAAAAGAAGTAGAAGCGAACGATAAGTAACTTTTGCTTAGTTGATAGAAGAGTCCTACGGGGCTCTTTTATTTTTTATGAAATATGGTATTATACTAATACTTCGCGCCTTGTGTATCGGTATGCATAAGGAAGGAAGATCGCCTGCGAGGCGAGCCCGCAGAGTAGTGGCGTAGGGTAGAATAGGAACTTTCTGTAGCGCGTCGAAATGGAGGACGGCATGGCCATGCCCACCGGGTCTCGGAGCATTACGTACATATATGTACGGGGTGTCGAGGGTGCCTGAGTTCTGTACAGAAAGTTGTCTCGATAGTATGGGTAGCACCCTATGATTCGAGAGCGTACCATGGTGGTGCGTTAATTACCACTAGAGAGTGAGAGTAGGTTCGCAACCTTACTAACGTCTGCAGCGTTAGTCCGATCGTTCATTATAGCTGGAAGTGAACCCCCAGCTGGGGCGAAGAGAGAAGCGTTGGTGCCGACCAACTGGCCTAGCCGGCCAAGCGCTTTTTTCTTCGCCCCATTTCATTTTATTGAAACAGTAGAGCCTATTTGATGAGGTGCGAATCTATAGTATAATCAGACGCAGTGTATAAATTCGGGGTAGACTGAAAAAGGGAATTATTAATACCGACATGAATTGGAAAGTAATATTTAAATCGCTAAAAAACCGTGACATGCAAAAACGGTTGCTTGTTGTACTGGGTATTATTGCCGTATATCGTTTGCTGGCTCATGTGCCCGTTCCGTTGGCCGAACCTACGCAGCTTCGCGAAGTAATTAACAGTGTAGTTGGGGGTACCGACTTTGGTGGTTTCTTAAACCTGCTTTCGGGCGGCGCGTTAGCAAGCTTCTCTATTGTGCTAGTGGGGCTAACGCCGTTTATTACCGCTTCGGTAATTACGCAACTTCTTACAAAGGCTATTCCTCGCCTTGAAGAGCTCCATAAAGACGGCGAGTCGGGGAGGCGTAAAATTAACCAGTGGACGCGTATGCTGACAGTGCCTTTGGCAATTGTCCAATCTATTGCCTTTATTTTCATCCTTCGTCAAACGGTGCTTGCAGGGAACACCACGGTGCTCGCCGATCCAACCGCTATTGAGTGGATTGTCTCGGTTACTGCTATGACAGCTGGTGCGGTGCTCCTTATGTGGCTTGGTGAGCTTATTACCGAGCAGGGTATCGGGAATGGTATTAGCCTTCTTATCTTCGCGGGTATTATTAGCCAGCTTCCAACTATTCTCTCTACCATTACGAGCTCGCTCTTTAATACTGAAGCCGGCGGGCTCGAGGTATTCAACTGGTTTACTATTCCAGTCAATCCACTCGTTTTCTGGGTAACACTGGCAATTGTTATCGTCTCGCTTGCAATGCTGTACTTCTTGGTGAAAATTAACGAGGCGCAGCGGGTTATTACTATTAACTATGCAAAGCGCGTACAAGGTAATAGTAGTTATGGCGGCGTGAAGAGCATCCTGCCTATTAAGCTTATTGCCGCTGGGGTAATCCCGGTGATTTTCGCGGTAGCCTTCCTTTCACTTCCGGCATTCATTGGGCAAATTCTTAAAGCTACTGGTAATCCTGCGTATGCTGCGCTTGCGGATAATCTTATTCTATGGTTCCAAGCACCGAATCCAGGTGCGTTTACCGGTACTGAATGGCAGGCCTTTATCTACCCAGGTATTTACTTCATCCTCGTGATCTTCTTTACGTATTTCTATACGGGGATTGTATTCAATGCCAACGAAATCGCCGAGAACTTGCAAAAACAAGGTGGATTTATTGAAGGGGTACGCCCCGGCAAGACAACCGAGAAATATCTCTCTACAACGGTAAATCGTCTTATCTTGTTCGGTTCAGTAGTGCTGGGGCTTATAGCTGTATCGCCATTTGTTGCAGAATATATGCTGTACCAGTTTGCAGGTATTACTGGCACCAACTTATCTATTGGTGGCACAGGGCTCCTTATTGTGGTAACCGTTGCGCTTGAGGCACTTCGCCAAATCAACTCTCGTGCGTTGATGGTAACGTACGACGACTACGATAACTAGTTTTTTGTAATAGAGTGTGGCCTTTGCTACACTTAGTGGTATATGATTCGCGTGGGCAACGAAAATAAATATACTTTGGGATTTACTATTGTTGAGCTGCTTATTGTTATCGTCGTCATTGCAATTCTTGCGGCGATTACGATAGTCGCGTACACAGGTATTCGAGAGCGGGCAATTAGCTCTTCTATTCAAAGTAGCGCATTGCAAGCCGGCAAACAGATTGCTGCTTTTGGCGCAACTAATGCAGATATCTATCCGGACACACTTTCTGAAATTGGTCTACAGGATACGGGCAATGAAGAATACACCTATATTGTAAATAATTCTATCTCGCCAGCGCGTTACTGTGTGTCGGTAGAAAGTGTCCAATCCAGCGGTGTATCATATGCGTTCTCCTCGACTTCAAGTGGTATAGTTGAGGGCACGTGCGTAAGGAACTACGCGTTAAACCCTAATGCGGCGCCCGGTACTACCTACTTGAAGGGAATTGGTAGTAATCAGGCCTCATCTACACTTATTGCCACGAGCGATCGGCCGTTTACCGGTACGACCTCGTTTAAAAGAGAGATTACTGGCTCTGGACAAGCATTCGGGGGTATGACTGCGGAAGGCAGTGTGTTAACAAGCGATAGGATCCATTGGTCGTACGAAGTGTATTCGACACGAGCGGGCACTATGAATAACTGGAGTGTTGGACAAAGAGCGTCGAACGGAAACAATTTGGGGACTGGAGGATCAACAGGTAACCAATTAGTGCCGGCAAATGAGTGGAAACACATGGCAAGTTCAATGAGTCCGTCAGAGGAAATTACCATGGATAGATATGGCGGGTATAACTTACCGGTAGAACCTGGCGATACGGTGTGGATGGACTCGTTTATGGTTACAATCACCGAGGATGAATATGAATTTGCTGACGGCTCCTCCCCGGGGTGGGCTTGGGATGGCCAACCAAATGCTTCTACCTCATTCGGCCCCGCAAAACTATACAGTAGCTAGCCATACTATTGACGCTAAATACTGGTTTGCTACAATAAAACTATTCACTAACGTAAGAAGGCCGAGTAACTCGGTATTCTCATCTTGAAAGCGCTTTACTTACGGGTATATTTCCTGTATAATGTACAACTGTAACTTATGGCCGATACTAAAGAGGTAATTAAAATGCGAGGAAAGGTAGTGGAAGCACTGCCTAATACTCAATTTAAGATTGAACTCGAGAACGGCCTAGGGATTATCGGGCACATAAGCGGAAAAATGCGTAAAAACTATATCCGCCTTGTACCCGGTGATATGGTAGACGTTGAGATGACCCCTTACGACCTTACGAAGGGAAGAATCACGTATCGCCATAAAGACCACATTTAGGTCTGCAGATAAAATTTAACTGGAGGATTCTTGAGCTCATGAAAGTTCGTGCGAGTGTAAAGAAAATTAGTCCAGATGACCAGCTGGTGCGCCGTAAAGGTCGCCTTCGGGTAATCAACAAGAAGAAACCTAAGAACAAGCAAAGGCAGGGTTAAGCATGGCTCGAATTGCTGGGGGAACCATTCCCGCAGAAAAGCAAGTGCAGATTGCATTGACGTACATTTACGGCATTGGGTCTACATTTGCTCGAGACATCCTTGCGGCGGCTAATGTTGAGCCGACCACTCGGGTGAAAGATCTCACCGAGGCTGAAGAACAACGTCTACGTGAAGTAATTGACGCCAATTACACCGTAGAGGGCGACCTCCAGCGTCTCGTAACAAACAATATCAAGCGTCTCAAAGACATCAACGCTTACCGTGGGCTTCGACACAAGTCGGGTCTTCCGGTAAACGGTCAACGTACCCGTACGAATGCACGAACTCGTAAGGGCCGCGCGATCGCTGTTGGTGGCGCGCAACCTAAAGCAGCAAGTAAGACCTAGAAAGGAACCGATTAGATGGCAGATACTACCACATCACGTGCTTCTAAGAAGAAGCAAAAGCGATCAGTTCCTACTGGTCAGTTGCACATTCAGGCAACCTTTAATAACACGATTATCAGTTTCTCAGACAAGAAGGGCAATGTTATTGCTCAAGCAAGTGCTGGTGCAGCTGGTTTCCGTGGAAGTAAAAAGGGTACTGCGTACGCAGCACAAGTTGCCGCTGAAAAAGCAGCAGAAACCGCTAAGGGCTTTGGCCTAAAGTCGGTAGATGTATTTGTGAAAGGTGTTGGACAGGGTCGCGATTCTGCGATTCGTGCGCTAAGCACTCACGATATTAGCATCGACAGTATTAAAGAAGTGACTGGCGTGCCTCATGGTGGCGTTCGTCCACGAAAGGTGCGAAGGGGATAATCTATGGCACGAGATAACTCACCTATCGTTAAACAGAGCCGACGTGAAGGCTACGCACTTCACCCTAAGGCTCACAAGATCATGGCTCGTAAAAGTGGTATTCCAGGCGTTCACGCCCATGGTCGCCAGGGTAAGCCAAGCCTTTACCTTACACAACTTCGTGAAAAACAGAAGGTTCGTCGTTTGTATGGTCTTCTTGAGAAACAATTTGCAAAGCTTATGAATGAAGCAACTCGTCAGCCTGGCCTAACGGGTGAAAACCTTCTTCGTATGTTAGAGCAGCGCCTTGACAATGCCGTATACCGCGCTGGGTTCGCCCCAAGCCGTCGTGCAGCTCGTCAACTTGTTGGTCACGGACACTTTATGCTCAACGGCCGTCGTGTTGACATTCCGTCAATTCGTTTGAAGGCTGGTGACGAGATTGTTGTTCGTCCAAAAAGCGCGAAGTCAGGCTACTTTAGTGAACTCGACGAAGTGGTGAAAAATAGCACCCAGGGCGCACTAAGCTGGCTTAAGAGCGACGCAAAGAAGATGACTATTTCGATCACTGGCGCACCAACTCGTCAGGAAGCGGAACCAGAAATTAACGAACAATTAATTGTTGAGTATTACTCACGTTAGGGTAAGGAGAGATAAGATATGGCAAAAGTTATTCACAACCCCGCACTTGCAGCAGTTGAAGAAACAAGTAATACGAGTGCATCGTTCGTTATTGAACCACTACAGGCTGGATACGGAAACACGCTCGGTAATAGTCTTCGCCGCGTACTTCTTTCAAGTGTAGAGGGTGGCGCTATCGTTGCCTTCCGTATTGAAGGTGCAAGCCACGAATTTACTACTGTTCCAGGCATTAAAGAAGATGTTGTTGACATCATGCTTAACCTCAAAAATGTACGTGTTAAGGTTTCAACCGATGAAACCGTAGAGCTTCGTATTGAAAAGAAGGGTGCTGGCCCAATTACTGCTGCAGATATTAAAACCACTGCAGATGTAGACGTAATTAACCCTGATCAAATCATTGCAACCGTCGATGACCCTAAAAAGTCAGTAGTTATCGACCTTGTGGTTGAATCTGGTCGTGGCTACCAAACCATCGAAGATTCAAGCGCAAACCGTCTTCATGGCGACATGATTGCTCTCGATGCAATGTTCAGTCCAGTACTTCGTGTGCGCTACAAGGTAGATAGCACGCGTGTTGGTCAAGAAACCAACCTTGATAAGCTTCAAGTAAACGTTGAAACCGATGGTTCAGTTAGCCCTCGTGAAGCCTTTGAAGAAGCGGCAGCAATTTTGGTAAACCAATACACCGCACTTGCCGGTAGCACTACTGTTGAGGCCGCACCTGCACTTGGCCAAGAGCTTGCTGATGATGCAAACGAGCTGAACACCCCAATTGAAGAATTAAACCTTAGCGCTCGTACCGCGAACGCCCTTATTAACAACGAAATCCGCACCGTACGTGACCTTGTGACGCTCAGCGAGCAGGATCTTCGTGAACTCAAGGGCTTCGGTAGCAAGGCGCTTGATGAAGTCAAAGATAAAATGGCAGAATTGGACGTCTAGAACATGCACCGACACGGATATCAAGGACGTAAGTTTGGCCGCGAACGCGATCAACGTCGTGCACTTATGAAAGGCTTGGCAACAAGCCTGGTAGAGCACGGTAAGATCGAAACAACGCTTCCGAAAGCCAAAGAACTCGTCCGTTACATAGAAAAACTCATCACTAAGGCCAAGAAGGGTGACCTTGCAAACCGTCGTATGGTTATTGCTGGTCTTTCTACGCAAGCTGCAGCATTCCGTCTTGTTGACGTTATTGCTCCACAGCTTTCTGGCCGTACTAGTGGGCATGTACGTGTTGAGCGTACTCGTCTACGGGTAGGTGATGGCGCGCAAATGGCAACCATTGCCTTTGTGGATGATATTAGCGATACCCCTAAGCCTGCTGCGACAGCTGCAAAGGAGGAGAAGTAATATGGTAAACGCGAAAACCTATACCCAAAAGCCCTCAGAAGTAACCCGCGAATGGTTTCTTATTGATGCCGCTGAAGCACCTTTAGGTCGCGTGGCAACGATTATTGCCGACAAGCTTATTGGTAAAAGCAAGCCTACCTATACTCCACACATTGACGCTGGTGACTACGTAGTAGTTATTAATGCTGAAAAAACAGTAGTTACAGGTAACAAGGAAACCGGTAAGGTATATTACCGCCACAGTGGATTCCCTGGTGGCATTAAAGATGCAACCCTTGCGGAAGTGCGCGAGAAATTCCCAGAGCGCATCATTGAAGCCGCTGTGCAAGGTATGCTTCCCAAGAACAAACTTTCTGCTAGCCGTATGGCTCGTTTGAAGGTATTCGCCGGGGCTGAGCATGCGCACAGCGCACAAACACCAAAGAAAGTTGAGGTAAAGTAGTATGGCTGATTCTAAGTACTTCTACGGCCTCGGGCGCCGCAAAAGCGCAACCGCACGAGCACGTCTGTACGCGGGTAAGGGTGCTATTACCATCAATGAAAAGCCAGCGGCTGAGTATCTTGACGGCAACAAGACCCTTCTTGCTGAAATTACCGACCCTCTTGCGCTTGTGAACAAGCAAAAAGACTTTGACGTTACTATCCGTGTAGAAGGCGGTGGTACAGCTGGTCAGGTAGATGCTATTAAGCTTGCTATTGCTAAGGCACTTACTACCGCCCACGCTGACCTTCGCAGTACCCTTAAGAAGGCTGAACTTCTTAAGCGTGACTCACGCGAGAAAGAACGTAAGAAATACGGTCTCCGATCGGCTCGTAAACGCGAACAGTTCTCGAAGCGTTAGTAATCGCTTCAATAAGATACAAAAGCAGCCCTTTACGGGGCTGTTTTTGTTTGCTACGCTATACGTATGAGTACACAGTACGTAACTAACTATTGGTTTACCGACACCTCAACGTGGCGGTTTGTTTCGTGTTCTTAAAATAAAGATAAGAATATCCAAGAGGCCGTCACTGGCCTCTTTTTTATTACCTAATACTTTCAAAGGAGGAAGTATGGAAAACATATCAGCGCGAGAGGTGCTGCGACAACATGGAGTAGAAATAGCTTTTGACGACTGCCGACCACCAGAGGAGATTGTCAGAGCACTAGGGTTAGCGGCGGCACAGGGTGGAGGGCTTGAACGTGCGAGCCCCGCAAAACGGGACAGGATAGAACGGAGCGAGAGCCGGCCGTACTTTACCTAAAATTACTAGGGAAAGTAGTTTATAATAAGGAGTATTATGACAAAACAAGTAATTCTTACTGGAGTGCGCTCAAACGAAGAGCCAACCCTTGCGAACTACCTTGGCGCCTTTGTGCCTATGGTGGAGATGCAAAAAAAATACGCAGGCGAGTATCAAATTAATATGTTTGTGCCCGACCTTCATAGCTTTACAACGCCTGTTGACCATACCGCGCTGTATCAAAGCACCCTCACTAATGTAAAGTATTTTATTGCCGCAGGGCTTGATATAGATAATCCCGATACGTTTGTGTATCGCCAGAGCTTTATCCCTGCACACAGCGAGCTTACCTGGATTCTTGATTGCTTTACGTATGTAGGCGAAATGAGCCGTATGACACAGTTTAAAGAAAAATCGGGTGAGCATAGCGAAAGCGTGACAATGGGCCTATTTAACTACCCAGTTCTTATGGCTGCGGATATTTTACTGTACAACGCAGCGTACGTACCGGTGGGCGAGGATCAATTCCAACACCTTGAAATCACTCGTGATATTGCCACCCGCTTTAACAACAAGTTTGGTGAAATATTTACCGTACCGGCTGATACGAAAACTCAAACGAGCTTCATCAAGCGCGACAGTGGTCTACGTATCCGCAGTCTTACTGACCCTACAAAAAAGATGAGCAAGAGCTCAACGGAAGAAAAATCGAAGATACTCTTAAGCGACGACCCTGGAACTGCGGCAAAAAAGGTTATGTCAGCAACGACCGATAGCGTTGGGGTGGTACATTTCGATTTTGAAACACAACCGGGTATTAGTAGTTTATTACAAATATTGTCCTTGCTTACGGGTCGTACGCAGGAAGAGGTGAATGCTGAGTGGGTTGGTTCTACCAGTTACGGTGAGTTCAAAAAAGCGGTTGCCGACGCCGTACGGGACTTTTTAACAGACTTCCAACGGCGTTTTGCCTCAATCTCCGATGAAGCGCTTATTGCGAAGCTTGAAGCATCTGAGCAGGCGATGGCTGAAATAGCCAACGCTACGTTGCTCCGCGCACAAACCGCTGTTGGGCTTCGACGGGGGTAGCCAGTATGGCAACAAAGAATATAAAGCGTGAGGCCCTGTCTATTCTTCGTGAGTTTCACGTGGCTGGCGAACTATCAACCACAGCTGATATCGCTACGTATAAAGAACGCACCCCTCGTCCGTCTCAAAGGTTTATCTACATGGTATTTTCTAAAACGCCCTATATAGCGACTATAGACAACGCCGTAGAAGACGATATACCCTACCTGCGACAGGCTATTCAGTCTGAGTTCGGTGCCCTTAAGGGGAAGTTTATCGTAAACCCTAAAGAACATGGCTTTAAAACATATGGTGTGAGCCATAAATTTAAAGATACCTATTTATTTGAGGTAGAGCCAAGTAAGGTACGGCTTGATAGGGAACTAGCAGTACGGTACCCAGAACTTTCACGCTCCACGATACAAAAATACATTAAAGCGGGGTATGTCATGGTAGATGGCACGGTGATTACAAAACCAAGTGTCGATAGTAGCAATGTTGCCGAGATTGCACTGCAGCTGCCTGAGAAAGAGACGCACAACGACAAAGAGCTTCCTATTATATATATTGACGACCACGTGGTAGTTGTGAATAAGCCAGTGGGGGTACTTACCCATAGTAAAGGGGCGATGAACGACGAGTTTACTGTGGCTGATTTTTTTCGACGCTACACTACCTATGGGCTTGAAACAAACCGTCCAGGGGTGGTACATAGGCTTGATCGCGACACTAGCGGGGTTATTATTGGGGCGCGTACCGAAGAGGTAGCTACGCTTTTAAAGAAACAATTCGCTAACCGTACCGTAAAAAAGCAGTATAGTGCCGTAGTAGAGGGTACACCAAAGCTTCACGAGGCGGTGATTGACCTCCCTATTGCTCGTAACCCTAGCGCGCCAAGCACCTTTAGGGTTGACGCTAAGGGGAAACCGGCGCTTACGGCGTATACCGTACTTTTATCAAACGGTAAAAAGAGCCTTGTGGAATTAAAGCCAAAAACGGGGCGTACTCATCAGCTTCGTGTGCATATGCAGTATATTGGCACGCCAATTTCTGGAGATAGGGTGTATGGAAATGCAAAAAGCGCACCAAGGCTGTGCCTTCACGCACATACGCTAGAACTCACCCTTCCTGGTTCGCGGCGCAAGACGTTTACGGCAGCAGTACCCGCATTGTTTAACAAGGTGACGGCATGATGCACGCGGTAGTCCATCCAGTCTCTGAGCAACTACTAGAAGCCGCTCACATTCACCAGCCTCAGGCCGTACTGCTGTTTGGCGAAGAGGGTGTGGGGCTTCGCACAGTAGCAAAGCACTATTTTGAACCGAAAGGAAGCATTGTTCTAGAAGTACTCCCCGAGAAAAACGATACGGTAGATATTGAAAAGGGCGTTATTACGGTCGAAAGCATCCGCCGGCTGTACGATACATTACGCACAACATCAGCACAGCGTCGAATTATATGCATCGATTATGCCGAGCGAATGGGTATTCCAGCGCAAAACGCGTTTTTAAAGCTTCTTGAGGAGCCGCCCGAGAACACTCAATTTATACTCCTTTCTCACATGGAGCGTACACTCTTACCGACCGTTATGTCGAGGGTTCAAGCTATTGAGCTTCGTCGCACTACGCAAGAGCAATCGGCCGCGTTACTTGATTTACTAGGTGTTGCTGATCAAAAAAAACGCACCCAGTTGCTGTTTATCGCGAGCGGCTTGCCAGCAGAACTAACACGACTCGTTCAGAATGAGGCGTATTTTGCCGCCAGGGCTGAAATGGTTACTGATGCCCGAGTGTTGGTAGCAGGATCATCGTATGACAGGCTTCTGCTTGCTAAAAAGTATAAGGACACTAGGGTAAAAGCCCTCACCCTGCTTAGCGACGCGGCAAAACAGGTTCAGTTGGCACTTACGAAAGATCCTTCTGATAGGATGATCACCGTACTCTCGAAACTAGAGGCAGCTCAGGTGCGAATCGTTGAACAGGGGAATGTGCGCTTGCAACTAGCGGCACTCGCAGTGTTTTAACTGCATATGGTATACTTATAGATAGTATGTTAGGACTTGTTGTTATTGCATTATTTGGGGCTTGGGCACTATACCAGAGACAAACAGTCGCCGAGGTTGCGAGTGATCTTTCCTCTAAACTTTCTGAAAAGCTCGATCAACTTTGGTCAATTGCGCATAGCTCGCTGCAAGATCGTAAATACCTTCGTGCCGAAAAGGCATTGCTTACCATCCTGCGTGTAGATGAGCGTAACGCAAGTGCCTATAACCGTCTGGGTATTTTATATGCAAAGCAGCAGCAATACAAAGAGGCGATTGAGTGTTTTGAGATTGCCCAAAGTCTTGAGCCAAGCGCCAGCAGTTTACATAATGTCGGCCTTATCTATTTTGAGACAGGTAACTACGATAAAGCTGCCCTTGCCTTTGAACAGGCGCTCGCTATGGATAGTGACCACTCGGCTCGTCATATTGCCTATGCCAAAGTACAAGAAAAACTCGGTAATGATAAGCGCATGATTGAGGCGCTTGAAAAGGCGATAGAGCTTGACCCTATTCCGCAAACACTTACTATACTTGCCGATGCATACGAGCGGGTCGGCGAAGCGCAACTCGCCGCCGATCTTCGGGAGCGTGCGGGTAAGCTTATCGTGCCACCAGCACAGAATAAGATAAAGCAGCCACGACGCGTGGTGATGTAACAAAAAAGCCCGGCAGCAAGCCGGGTTTTTAGATGCGTATGGTACAGCACTTTGGTCGAGGTTAGAACAAAGCTAGTTATTAATTAGCGATCCATGTCTTCAGTTTCATCTAGCTCAGATCTACGTACATCAACAATTTCCAGTGAATCAGTCACATGCCGTACTTGTCGGTAAAAAGCTTCCTCATGAAGTTTCATAGCTAGTGTAGCTAACTTTTTACGACGCTGAAAGCGATACCAGGGCGTTGCATCTCTTTCGGCCCGAACCGCTTGAAGCTCGGGGTTAGCATCAACACGCGCCCCGATAGCCGAGTTTAGAGACCGCGCCATGGTATCGAGCGACCCAATAACCCCAGCCGGTCCAGTTTCAGACGACTCGACATTTACAGTGCCTAAAGACCGCCCATCCGAGTACGTTGTTTCAATACTTCTTTTAGATTCATTATCCATACTAACCTCCAGTATAAATACGCCATTGACGAAATCAAAACACTAGCAAGATAACTTCTATGTATAACAAAAATTGGTACAGGGGGCAGGATTCGAACCTGCGAAGCCGAAGGCGGCAGATTTACAGTCTGCTGTGTTTGACCGCTCCACAACCCCTGCGAAACGAAAAATCTGGAGCCGCCTCACGGATTCGAACCGTGGACCTACTGTTTACAAAACAGCCGCTCTAACCAACTGAGCTAAGGCGGCACGCGCCAGATACTTCGTTATTCTACAGAATGCATCTTTAATTTTCAAGGTTTGTGGAGCCACGATCGGGGCTTGAACCCGAGACCTCATCCTTACCATGGATGCGCTCTACCAACTGAGCTATCGCGGCATGTAGGCTCGCACGCTTGATAGATTTTACCATAGACGACATTCATTTTCAATGAAACCACCACTTATGGAGGGCTTGTCATGTAGCCGTATCTCTGCTATAATCGACCTCTGAAAGTTGTTATTATTTAAGGAAAGCTATGGCAAAAAAGAATACGAAGCGCAAGTTAGTCGGACTCGTCAGTGAACTCACTGGCCACCGTACGTACTACACCACCAAGAACACACAGAACACGACAGAGAAGATCAGCTTGAAGAAGTATGATCCTATCGCACGTCAGCACGCTGTCTACACCGAGACCAAGAAGAACCTTGGTCGCAACGAAGTCAAAGCTCGTAAGGGCTAGATATCTCTTTGTAACGCATCAGCTAGCCATAGTGCTGATTGCACCGCCGCTCCTAACACCGTCTCATCGAGGCGGTGTTCTGTTAGGTAGACAATAAGCTTTCCATCGATGATCTCGATCGCGTGAGGCCAGAATCGAACCGACAATCCAGAGAGGATTGAATCGGATAAAATACCCTCGGCGTCTGGCATTAGCTGTGGCGAAAGATAGAGCTGATATCGTTGGACGAATTCGGTGTTAGGCTGGAATGATGAACTGACATCCGTCAGTTGGCGTTGGGCGTGAAAGTAGTGGTCGAAGTGCATCTCTCGATGACGCGGTGAAAAGAATAAATGAGGAAGCTCCTTGGTTGTGCCTAGATTGAGCTGCAGGATTGTCCACGCGTGGTAATGACGCTCTCCGTCAGCAAGCTGCATGGTGTCCGCTCGGTCGACGATCGCGAGGTCTCGCCCTTCATACGCGCCCACTGCAAAGTGCTTATCGGCGTGGGTTGTCGATACGGTCATTCCTCGGACAATGTCATGATCGTCTTGA
>DODJ01000074.1 GCA_003545655.1 Candidatus Saccharimonadota bacterium | reverse complement strand
CAACGTCACGGACAATTTGTAGCGGGGTTTGATATGCACTTACCGTTGCAATGCGTGTAGCCCCATCTTCAATAATTACCGGCCGTGCTCGATAAATATTAACCTGATATTCTGGCGCAATAAGTACCTCTTCGCGCCCCGGTTCCACAACATCTCGGTCGTCTAATATAAAACCTTGCTCCTCAAGAGCTGCACCGACTGTTTCCGCTTCTGAAATGAATGCCCTGCTTTCACCTCTATCATATACGGAAATAAGGTGTGTTTTTGTTGATTGAGCACCTACTGGCGCTCCACGGGACACCATTTGTATACTTAGATAAACGACAAGTATGAGGCTAATCCCCAGGACACTTCGCACTACCCCCCAACCCATCTTCGGTAGCGACAGCATATTACGAGCCCTCTTTTTTTACCGCATGAGCGACACGTATCCAATCATCGATCGAGAGATCCTCTGCGCGAGCATCAGCCGAGATGCCTACGCTAGCAAGTACTTCCTCCACCTCGTCTTTCGAGTAATGTAATCCGCTCGATAAACTACTCCGAAGCTTTTTGCGTTTAGCCGAAAAGCCGGCCTTTGCTGCTTGAAAGAAAAGCTTTTCTAGACTGCTATCTACGAGTGACGAGCTACGCATTTCGAGCACTACAACCTGACTATCTACTTTTGGCGGGGGGGTAAATAATTCAGCCGGTACTACCGCCCCCAAGCGTACATTCGCATACACTTGCGAGCTTACCGCCAACATACTCATATCACCCGGTTTTGCAACCATACGTTCGGCAACTTCTTTTTGTATAAGGAGTACGATTGCCCGTGGGGGGTTGGAGGATGTAGTTAGTAGTCGGATAATCTTAGAGGTAATATAGTAAGGGACATTTGCGACAACAACATATTTTTTCGGTAGTTGTCGTAAATCAAAACGCAAGATATCCTGATGAACAACCTCTAGGCTTGTACCAGGAAACTGTCCGGGAAGTTTTCGCGCTAAGTCTTCGTCAAGCTCAACGGCAATCACTTTGTGCGCACGACGCAATAATTCACTTGTAAGCGTACCGAGCCCTGGCCCAATCTCAAGTACGGTGTCTTCTGAAGTTATGTTCGCTTCATCAGCTATGCGCGAAAGTATATCTCTATCCTTTAACCAGTGCTGCCCGAGTGATTTTTTTGGTCCCGTCATGGCTCTAGTACCAGTGGTTCGTTATCCAGAATGCATATGCCTGCTCCCAGCCGCCATAGCGCCCAGTTACATAGCCATTCATCCAGTTCAATGCAGTCACAGGATCATATGGATTGCCAGCAATTTTGCTACAAGGAAGTGCCTGGGCTAGCCCACAAGCACCAGAGGACCTATTTACCGCGTTGGGGTTCCAGCCGCTTTCTCGCGTAACCATATAGTCGGCATAGCCCCAGCTTTCCGTAGGAATAGTCGAAGCAGCGAGCCATTCGGTTTTCGTACCTCCACCGGTATACGGAAGATAGTTTGGCTTTGTACCTATTACTTCAACCTGTACAACTGGCTCTTTAGTAGTAATGCTCGCGATTTCCGTCCGTGCTACCTCAACGCCATTTTGTATGTCTACTTCGTACGTAACGGTACGTAAGCCCGCCACCCCAGGAGTTTGCACCTCTCTATACTCCACTGAACGGTCTGCATCTTTAATTTGCTCGACAGCGAATGCCACCACCTCTTCACTTGTAACCGTTTGTTTTCCTTCTCGCCAAACACGAAGCGACATATCGGCGACTATGGGAGTGTTTGACACCCTTGAAACACGCTCCGTTTCGTCAAGCGTAATACCCTTCTCTATTAGAAATTCCCCAACAGTTTTAGCTTGGGTGTACACTGTAGAAATAGCCCCATAAAAGTCTAGAGAGACCGGAGTAGCGCGGTCAATCGTTAGTTCAAGGCTTGCGCCATCCGAAAGAATATCCTCCGAACGGCTAAGGTAGGCTCGGTCTTCAGCTAACAACACAACCCCAGCGTCATCAGCAATACGATACGCCGACTGATAGGGCGTAATGACAAGTTGACGCGTCGCGCCATCTACTACTAATACAGGTCGCGCCCGATAAATATTGACACTATATTCAGGTGCGACAAGTTCCTCATCGAGCGATGGCTCAACGGCGTCTTTTGAATTTACACTAATGTCCTGGTTAACAAAGGCTTCGCGTAACGTCCTCGCCTGTGTAATAAACGTTGTCTCTGCACCCCTGTCGTAGACGGTGATGAGCGTTCCCTTTACCTCCTGTGCTGCCACCGGTCGCATTAAAGACACTGCAACAAATATACCCACCACAGCAAATAGCCCCATAACTATGAGGCGAAGCAATACCGTGGCGGAATTTTTTGAATGTACTTTCATAAAAAAGAAGTCTCACACCCCCTACCAGTGCGTCTATATATTATACCACTAAAGCTTTTGAAGATGCGCGTATTCAGCGTTAAGCTTTTTAGTTTGGCCACTAATAAATGCTACCGTTACCGCCAGCCCATCAACGTCGATTATCTCGCCATCACCGAAGGCCGCCGAGCGCACCCTATCACCTACGTCAAAACCAATCTCGTCACTATAGAATGGCTCGTCAGGCTGGTACCCCATAAGCTGTGGCTCGGGATTTGTCATCGCCACCGAAGAGCCCATGTCACTAATAAATCGAGATACTGGATTATAGGCGCGATTGCCGTACTGTAGCCTGCTATAGGCGTAGCTCAGGTGAAGTTCCTCACGCGCCCGCGTCATACCCACGTAGCAAAGCCGCCGCTCCTCTTCAAGCTCGGCTGGGCCTGACTCAAATACACGAGAGTGAGGCAAAAGCCCCTCTTCCATACCCACCATGAAGACCACCGGAAATTCCAAGCCTTTGGCGGCATGAAGCGTCATAAGCACAACTTTATCGTCACTTGTTTGACTATCAACGCTTGACATCAAACTTACCTCTTCAAGAAAGTCAGCTAGAGCAGTGAAGTTCTGCGCATCAGAAATAAGTGAACCAATGTTCTCTAGATTATCTTCTGACTGCGGCGATCCGTCTGAGATATAGTCACGATAGCCAACTGCCGTCACTATCGCCTCTACTAATTCCGCAGGGTCGGTGTCCTCAATGCGCTGTTGCAAAGCAAAGAGCTTTTCACCCAAAGTCGCCAAAGCAGTACGCGCCTTGCCAGTTACTACAGGTTCACTCGCCATACGTTGCATCGCCTCGATGATAGTAAGTCCACTTTGCGATTGCCACACCAAAAAACGGTCGAGACTCGTTGCGCCCACCCCCCTTGTTGGAACATTGGCAATGCGCGTGAAACTCATACGATCATGAGGCTGATACAAGAGCTTTACGTAAGCTAGGACATCTTTTACTACCTTACGGTCATAGAAGCGCACCCCGCCAATAATCTGATATGGAACGCGAAGCTGAAGAAGCGCACGCTCAAGCGTAAGGCTCTGCGCATTAGTTCTATACAATGCCGCGAAATCAGAATAGCGTCGAGCGCCTATGGTAACCTGGGCTGAAATTCTATCAGCTACCTGTCGGGCCTCTTCGGCGTCATCATACACCCCATGTACCTGCACCGGGGCACCGTCACCACTATCTGTCCATAGCCGCTTATCGGTTCGTTGGGTATTTTTTGTTATTACCTGGTGTGCTGCTTCAAGGATATTTCCTGTACTTCGATAGTTTTGCTCGAGCTTTACTACCTTAGCACCGGGGAAATCACGCTCGAAATTAAGGATATTCGTAAAATCTGCCCCGCGCCAGCTATATATGGATTGCCAATCATCACCGACAACACAAATATTTTGTTGATCATTAAGAAGGAGTTTTACGAGCGCGTACTGCACCGCGTTTGTATCTTGGTACTCATCAATCAAA
>DODJ01000019.1 GCA_003545655.1 Candidatus Saccharimonadota bacterium | reverse complement strand
TACCTGTTTTACTTACTCACCGTTGCGTGATGGCTCGTTCGCACTACTACATGACAATATAAGTGAATCGAATGCCGCTAATTATCTTTGGTTTAGCGACGTATTTACCCCAGGTACACAGCCGCTGGATGTTTTTGCGGGAAGATGGCTGTATGATGCAGGCGCACCAGGTGTTGATGAATACGGAAAAGTCTCTTGCTCAAATGCGGCATTTGTCCAAGCTGCGCTTAGTGCGCTTGGGTATTCGGCAGCAGCCGGTGACACCGACGCTGTATTTTATGTTATGTGTGACATTGGGTTTAGGCGCGCTGGTACAGCAGCAAGTGATTCTACATCTGATTGTCTTAAAAATGGAACGGGTAGCTGGTATCGTCCAAGTAAGTCAAGCACTGGCACCAACGCAGAGCGCGACACCTTCCTAAACTCACCCAGAGCAGCTACGATTAATGGCTTATCTAACGCTCAAGCCTACCTGCTTCTATATAACACCTTTTTATCTACTTGTGACATTACCGTTTCGGACAAGGGAGCAGCTAATATATCACAAGGTGTTACGGATATAAAAGTATACGAAGAGGGACAAAAAGAACCGGTCATTAAAAATGCCACCTGGGGTAATGACAAGCGCTCATTTTCTATAAGTGGTAATCCTAGCGATATGTATACCCCCGGTATACTCTCGAAAGATACGACAAATCTACCAGCCGGAACGGTTAGCGCAGGGTCGGTAATTTCAGGGTCGGTACGTATAGGAGCAAGTTATAACGGATGTGTCGAGTTTGCCAATAAAATTAATGAGTTGGCCGAAGACTATATTAATTGGGTACTAACGAACGGAATTGATCCCTCAGAAGAGACTCCTGATATAAATAAGTGTCGCAATGATCCCGAGGCCGAAGGATGCGAAACAGAGCTAACAACCTCCTGTAACATCCCAGATATCGGCTGGCTCCTATGTCCAGTACTTCGTACTGGGGCAAACCTTGCCGACAGTGCCTATGGATACTTATCAGAGAACTTCCTAGAGGTAGACTCGGGGCTTTTCACTAGTGATCAGACAGCGGCGGCATGGGGGGTTATTCGCAATATCGCAAACGTAGCGTTTGTTATTGTGTTTCTAATAGTCATCTTTAGCCAGTTAACCGGGGTGGGGGTGAGTAATTACGGGGTAAAGAAATTATTGCCACGGCTTATCATTGGAGCAATCCTCGTTAATACCTCTTTCTTTATATGCCAGCTCGCTGTCGACCTTTCTAATATTGCAGGGTATGGGTTAAAGAATATGTTTACCGGAATTTCAGGGGAAGTACTCTCTACCGATACCTCCCAGATTGCCGATCAAAGCGGACACCTTGGGGGTATTCTATCGTTAGTTATTGCCGGCGCCGCGGGTGTGGCGTTAATATGGATAAACCTTGGTGCAGTAATACTCGCGATAGTAGCAGGGCTCATAACCCTTCTTACTGTCTTTGTGCTGCTTATTGCACGCCAAACCTTTATCGTGCTTCTTGTGGTTATATCACCACTGGCATTTATAGCGTATTTGCTTCCAAATACCGAAAAGTACTTCCAACAATGGCGAAAAATATTTACCGGGTTGTTATTACTATTCCCAATAATCGGGTTACTATACGGTGCTGCACAGCTCGCATCATCTATTCTTCTCGCTGCTGCTGGCGATGATGTTATCTTACAGGTCGCCGCTTACCTTGCACTTGTTATTCCTTTATTCGCCATTTGGCCGTTATTAAAGGGTTCTATGAATGCTATACCAGCAATTGGAAATGCTATACAGGGGCTAGGGAAGCGTGGATCGAGTGCGGCACAGGGCGCTACTAAATCAACCTATGAAAAATCTCGTCTTGGACAATACCAAAAGTACCGTAAAGGTGTATCGGATCGAAGAAGGGCGCAGATACAGGGCGGTACGTATCAAGGTAAGGGTGGGTTATTTAACCCTCGCAACTTACGAGCAAAAATTAATAAGGGTGCAAACGCCATTAGCGGTAATTACGGTACTCAACTATCAGCAACGGGTGCCGCCCTAGTAGGCGCAGAAAGAGAACAACAAATAAAGAACGCCAACGAGCTTATTAAAGCAAAAGGGCTTACGAGTGGTGAATTACAAGAACTTGCTACAGGCAACCAGGTAATGCGTGGTGGTAAGGTGTATGTGGCAAAGCCTAACGAAGATACACGACTTGCGGCAGTGAGGGAAAAACTAAGAACAGCAACCATCGACGAAGTCGAGGGTATTGTTAAAAGTTCTGGTGCTAGCGGTGTTTCTCAAAGCGTACGTCAAGAAATTGCAAGTGGTCTTCATTCAAATGGCCATGTTGCCAAAGCCGATTACTTTGGTGGTGACTTCTCAGATAGGATACTCAGGGGTGAAGTTAGCTCCGACAATGATATCAACGATGCCGTCGCGAGGCGAGTTCGTAAGGGTAAGTTCTCACCTGAAAGCATGGCGGCTCAAGACGCCGTCGCCTTAAAGCGTATGGCTGATGTTGCGGCAACCTCTGGAACAGCAAGCGAATCCCTAACAAGAATAGAGGTTGAAAATCTTCGTGATGCGGCTATTGGCGCGTTAACAGACCCGCAAATTAGCGGCCGAATAAACGCAGAAAAATCACCTCATATAGGGGACATTTCAAAGCTTTAGTAGTAAGGTATACTTTATATTATGGCAACTTACAAAGTCCCTCAAGATGTTGAAGCAGATGACAAGCTCATTGGGCCGTTTAGTTTTCGCCAATTTATTTACTTAATTATTACCGCTATGCTTGGGTTGGCGGCATGGGGACTGGCACAGTTATTTATTGGGTTGGCAATCATTCCGTTGCCGTTCATGGCGCTGTTTGGCACGTTGGCGTTTCCTATTCGCAAGGATCAACCTATGGAAATTTACCTAGCGGCGATGATATCGTTTTATCTTAAACCCCATCAGCGACTTTGGGACCCAGAGGGTATTGAAAGCCTTATAGAAATATCGGCGCCTAAATCGGTAGAGGAACACCGCACGAAAGACCTTTCGCAAACCGAAGCGCAAGAGCGCTTAAGTTACCTAGCGAATATTGTCGACTCACAGGGGTGGGCAATACGCGGTACTGGTGGCGCTATGGGTACTTCTATGAATAACGATGCCTACCTTGAAGCGCAAAGCGCTGAAGATATTCTTGACACCAACACTTCGGTGGCTCGAGGGTTTGACCAAATGATGAGCAATAGCACCGCTCGTATGCGTGAAGAGGCAAGGGAGCATATGCTACAAGCTACTATGGCAACTACAGCCGCCCCAGTTACACCAGTTGCAGCGCCAAGTACACCTGTGGTCGCGCCGCCCGCCGAGCCAACTATCACTCAGCCGATATCACAACCAACCCCGGCTGCTCCACAGCCCCCAGTAGTAAACTACCAACAGCCAACCTACGACCCCTACCCAAATATTCATCAGTCGGTTATTCAACCCATTAACGATGCGGTTCACCAGGCGGCGCAACAACCAAGTTCAGCACCACAGCCACCCCAAGGTATTGAAGAAACTCCACCAAGCACTAGCGATACAGTAGTGGATGCTGGTATAATGAACCTTGCAAACAACTCTGATGATTTATCTATCGAGACAATTGCCCATGAAGCCCACCGGCTTGAGAAAAAGGCAAAAGAAGCGTCCGATGAAGTAGTGATCTCGCTTAGATAAATACCTATTAAAGGGAGTGGGAAAACTAGGGTATGCCACCAAATAACTCTCCGTTCAATCAAACCCCCCAACCAGGGGCTCCTCAGGCGACCCCTCAGCAACAATTTCCCGTGCCTGGTCAGCAGCCTACCCCTCCACAACCTATAGTAGGTTCTGCGCAAACAACACAGCAGCAGACCACGCCTGAAAAACCTACCCCTAAAAACCCCAACTCTTCTCAAAGCACACTACAGTTATCGGAAATGCGCGATGGTATGGTGGTAATGAATGACGGTAGTTTTAGGGCGGTAGTTGCCTGTAAGTCGATTAACTTCGACCTCATGAGTGACCGTGAACGCGAAGGGGTAGAGTATAGCTACCAAAACTTCCTTAACTCGCTAAATTTCCCGGTGCAAATTCTTATTCGTTCGCAACGGGTAGATATTGGGCCATACATCGACAAACTTATTAACGAACGACGCTCACAAGACAATATGCTTCTTGGGGTACTTATGGATGATTATATTAACTTTATCGATGTACTTGCGCAGGAAGCAAACATTATGGAAAAAAGCTTCTATATTGTTGTGCCGTATTTCCCTAAGGGTGACGCCGCGAACTTTGTTGAGCAAGGGAAAGGTTTTTTTGGTAAGCTATTTGCCCGCCCTCAAAACACCATTACCCATATAGATGCGGCCACCTACCAAAAAGCGAAGGACGAGATAAAAAACAGGGTAGACGCGGTTATCTCTGGGCTCTTTCAAATGGGGGTGCAAAGTGTCCAACTTGATACAAAATCACTAGGTGAACTTTACTATAACTACTACAACCCCGATACCGCTCTACGACAACCCCTTGGTAATTTTGACAACATTGCTACTACCTATGTACAAAAAGCGCCAGGGCCAGCACCAACCGGAGGAATGCAATAATGGCAAAACAAACTGCAGCAGATGTTGCCGCTCAACAACGTGCGCAGGAACAAGCGCAAGTAGAGCAGGCTTTTCTTAAGGGGGTTTCTACCCTTCGTGACCTTATTGCCCCAAGTAGCATTGAAATTCATAGTTCGTATTTCCGCTTAGGTACAAAGTACGGTCGCACTATTTATGTATATGGCTACCCACGGCAAATTTATACCGGGTGGCTCAGTTCACTTATCAACATCGATGAAGTACTTGATGTAAGTATGTATATTTACCCGGTTGAAAGCCAGGTGGTGCTTAACAACCTTCGTAAAAAGGTAACCCAGCTTGAGGCCTCGGATGCGATCAATAAAGAGAAGGGGAGAGTCCGTGACCCTGCCCTTGAAGCGGCTATTAACGACGCCGAGGAACTTCGAGACCAAATTCAGGTGGGTGCCGAGCGGTTCTTTAGGTTTGGGCTATACGTCACTCTTTGGGCAGATAGTATGGACGAGCTTAACTTCATGCAGCAAAAAATTGAAACGATATTTGGGCAACAAATGGTCTTTAGTAAGGTAGCATCGTCACAACAAGAACAAGGCTTAAATAGTAGTGTGCCGCAAATGTCCGACCAGTTGCAAATTCGTCGTAACATGAATACTGGCGCTATTAGTACTAGCTTCCCTTTTACTAGCGCCGACCTTACTGATAACACGGGTATTTTATACGGTATTAATATGCATAATAACGGGCTGGTTATTTTTGACCGCTACAAGCTAGAAAATGCCAACATGGTGGTGTTTGCAAAGTCTGGTGCGGGTAAATCGTTTACAGTGAAGCTTGAAGCGCTTCGTAGTATGATGCTGGGTGCTGAAATCCTTATTATCGACCCTGAAAACGAGTATCAGAAGCTCGCCGATGCGGTGGGCGGAGCGTATATTCGCCTTAGTCTTAACTCACAAACACGCATTAATCCATTTGATCTTCCTCGTGTCATCGACAGTGATGAAGCAGATGACGCCCTGCGTGCTAACCTTGTTACCTTACACGGACTATTCCGCCTTATGTTAGGGGGTTCACAGGTAGCAGAAAATGGCGCAGCTGTAGCGGCATTAAGCCCCTCTGAAGAGGCCGATCTTGATCAAGCGCTTATCGACACCTACGCTCGTGTTGGTATTACCAGTGACCCGCTTACCCACAACTCACCGCCACCAACTATTTCTGACCTTTATGACACTTTGCTTCATATGGGGGGCAGTGGACCATCACTTGCACAACGCCTTCGCAAGTATACAACCGGTACGTTTGCGGGTATCTTTAGCCAACAATCGAATATCGATATTAATAACCCGATGGTGGTGTTTAACATCCGCGACCTTGAAGACGAACTT